>NZ_BDLP01000027.1:0-25607 GCF_001950415.1 Roseomonas sp. TAS13 | reverse complement strand
GCCTTACGGTGGAGCTGTGCGTAGATGTGATCAAGAGACAGGCGCTGCCCGGCCCGCCGCCGGAACGCGGTGCCTTCCTGCGGCTGGGCTGGGATGCCGCCGCCGTGGTCCCGCTGGCCGGGTGATGCGCCGCCTCTTCCTGCCGCCCGTGGCGCTCTGGCTCGCCCTGCTGGTCGCGGCGCCGCTGGCCCTGCTGCTGGTCCTGGCCCTGTCCTGGCAGAGTGAGGGCCTGCCGCCCTTCGACCCACCCTGGAACGGCCAGGGCCTCGACACGGACAACCTCGCCCTGATCCTGGGCGATCCCTATTACCGTGCCGCCTTCCGGCAATCGCTGGAACTGGCCGGCATCACGGCGACGCTCTGCCTCCTGCTCGCCCTGCCCATGGCGCTGGCCATCGCCCGCGCCCGCCGGTCCCGCCTGCTGCTGGGCCTCGTGCTCCTGCCGCTCTGGACGGGCTTCCTGCTGCGTGTCGGCGCCTGGATCGGGTTGCTGCGGGACGAGGGCTGGATCAACGGCCTGCTGCGCGGCCTCGGCCTGATCGAGCAGCCCATGGCTCTGCTCTACACCCCGCTCGCCCTCTATCTCGGCATGGTCCATGCCTACCTGCCTTTCGCAGTGCTGCCGCTCTACGCCGCCTTCGCCCGCATGGACCCGTCGCTGGAGGAAGCCGCCGCCGATCTCGGCGCCGGGCCGACCCGTGCCTTCCTCACCGTGACCCTGCCGCTGGTCCTGCCCGGGGCGCTGGCGGGCTTCCTGCTGGTCTTCATCCCCGCCGCCGGGGAATATGTCGTTCCGGAGCTGCTCGGCCCGCCCGGCGCCCTGCCGCTGGGCCGCGCCCTCTTCATTGAGTTTTTCCAGAACCGTGACTGGCCTGTGGCCGCCGCCCTGGCATGCGCCCTGCTGGCGCTGCTGCTGCTGCCCATCCTGCTCTTCCAGCGCCTGGGAAACCGGGAATGAGCCTCCCCGCCTGGGCCCGCATCGGCCTCTGGCTCGGCCTCGCCTTCCTCTGGCTGCCGGTCCTGCTCCTGGTCCTCTATGCCTTCAGCGCCGATCCCGTGCCCTTCCGCTGGGGCGGCCTCTCCCTGCGCTGGTTCCGCGAGCTCGCCGCCGACGAGCGGCTGCTGGAGGCCGCCCTCCTCTCGCTCCGCATTGCCGCCGGCGCCGCGACCCTGGCCATGCTGCTCGGCGGGGCCACCGGCTGGCTGCTGGCACGCGGCGGCACCTTCCGGGGCCGCGCCCTGCTCGGTGCCCTGTCCGGCGCGCCGCTGGTGCTGCCGGAGGTCGTCACCGGCCTTTCCCTCCTCCTGCTCTTCGTCGCGCTGGAGGCCGCCACCGGCTGGCCGCGGGGCAGGGGCGCCGGCACCATCCTGCTGGCCCATGCCACGCTGGGCGCCGCCTATGCCGCGGTGATCGTCCAGGCCCGCCTGGCCCGCGGCGGGCGGGAGCTGGAGGAGGCCGCGGCCGATCTCGGCGCCACGCCCGCCACCGTCTTCCGCACCGTCACCCTGCCGCTGATGGCGCCCGCCCTGGTGGCCTCCTGGCTGCTCGCCTTCACCCTCTCGCTGGACGATGTGGTGCTGGCCAGCTTCCTGTCCGGCCCCGCTTCCACCACCCTGCCGGTGGCCCTCTTCTCCATGCTGCGCCTGGGCATGACGCCCAAGGTCAATGCCCTGGCGGTGCTGATCCTCGCCGCCGCCGGCCTCGCCCTGCTGCTCGCGGCAGGCCTGACGCGCGCGCGGGTTGCCCGGGGCAGGGGCGGCGACTAGGGTTCCGCCGCCTTTCCTCCGACCCCGAAAGCTCCGGAAGACCCATGACGCTGACCGCCGAGCGGATGGACCGCATCTCCCCGTCCCAGACCATCGTCGTCACCCAGAAGGCCCGCGCCCTGAAGGCCGCCGGCCGGGACGTGATCAGCCTCAGCGTCGGCGAGCCGGATTTCGAGACCCCGCAGAACATCAAGGACGCCGCGATCAAGGCGATCCAGGACGGCGAGACCCGCTATACCGACGTCGCCGGCACCATGGCGCTGCGCAAGGCGGTGGCGGCGAAGTTCGAGCGGGACAACGGCCTGACCTACAAGCCGGAGGAGATCGTCGTTTCCACCGGCGGCAAGCAGGTGATCTTCAACGCCATGCTCGCCACGATCGACGAGGGCGACGAGGCCATCGTGCCTGCCCCCTGCTGGGTCAGCTACCCCGACATCATCGCGCTGGCGGGCGGCAAGCCGGTGATCGTCCCGGCCGGGCAGAACCAGGGTTTCAAGATCACCCCGGAGCAGCTGGAAGCCGCGATCACGCCGAAGACCAAGTGGCTGATCCTGAACAACCCCTCCAACCCGACCGGCGCCGCCTATTCCGAGGCGGAGCTGAAGGGGCTGGCCGAGGTGCTGCTGCGCCACCCACAGGTCTGGATCTTCACCGACGACATCTACGAAAAGCTGGTCTATGGCGACTTCGCCTTCAGGACGATTGCCCAGGTGGAGCCGCGCCTGAAGGACCGCACCGTCACCATGAACGGCTGCTCCAAGGGCTATGCCATGACCGGCTGGCGCATCGGCTTCGCCGGCGCACCGCTCGCGCTGATCAAGGCGATGGACAAGCTGCAGGGGCAGAGCACCTCCAACACCTCCTCCATCTCCCAGGCCGCCGCCGTCGAGGCGCTGAATGGCCCGCAGGAGAGCGTGGAGACCATGCGCCTGGCCTTCGAGCGCCGCCGCGACCTCGTCGTGCGCCTGCTGAACCAGGCCCCCGGCATCCGCTGCGCCACGCCCGATGGCGCCTTCTACGTCTTCCCCGACATCGCCGGCTGCCTCGGCAAGACCACCGCCTCGGGCAAGCGGATCGAGACGGACGAGGATTTCGTGACGGCGCTGCTGGAGGATGAGGGCGTCGCCGCGGTCCACGGCTCGGCCTTCATGTTCCCCGGCCATTTCCGCGTCTCCTACGCGACCTCCGACGCCGTGCTGGAAGACGCCTGCAACCGCATCAAGCGGTTCTGCGAAGGGCTGAACTAGGCCCCTGTCCGGCGAGACCCGCCTTCCGTCCGGGAGGCGGGTCTCGCCCGGTCCCACCACCTCCCGCGCGTCCCTCCGTTCCCAACCCGCCTCCTGCCGAGACTGATCCGACCATGCCCGCCCTCGCCACCCGCCTGACGGAAATCCCGGTCGCCCCCTCCGTGGCCATGTCCATCAAGGCGCGCGAGATGAAGGCCCAGGGCCATCAGGTCATCAGCCTCACCGTCGGCGAGCCCGATTTCGCCACGCCCCCGCACGCCATCGAGGCCGCGAACCGCGCCGCGCTCGAAGGGCTGACCAAATATCCGCCGCAGGATGGCATCCGCGCGCTGAAGGAGGCGATCCAGCGCAAGTTCCGGCGCGAGAACAAGCTCGACTACGCGCTGAACGAGATCATGGTCGCCAATGGCGGCAAGCAGATCATCACCAACGCCTTCCTCGCCACATGTGACGCCGGCGACGAGGTGCTGATCCCCTCGCCCTGCTGGATCAGCTACGCCATGCAGGCGAAGCTGGCCGGCGCCGACGCGAGTTTCGTCTCCTGCCCGCAGAACAACGGCTTCAAGCTGCGGCCGGAGGATCTGGAGGCGGCCATCACGCCGAGGACCAAGTGGCTGGTGCTGAACTTCCCGAACAACCCGACCGGCGCCGCCTGCTCCCGCGCGGAGATGCAGGCCCTGGCCGAGGTGCTGCTGCGCCACCCGCAGGTCTGGATCATGTCCGACGACATGTACGAGCACCTCGTCTATGACAACTTCGAGTTCTGCACCATCGCCGAGGTCGAGCCCCGGCTGAAGGATCGCGTGCTGACGCTGAACGGCGTCTCCAAGACCTATGCGATGACCGGCTGGCGCATCGGCTATGCCGGCGGCCCGGCGCCGCTGATCAAGGCCATGGTGACGATGCAGGGCCATCTCACCGGCGGCGTCTCCACCGTCGGCCAGGCGGCGGCCACCGCCGCGCTGGAAGGGCCGCAGGATCTGGTGGCCGAGCGCGCGCATGCCTATCGCGAGCGCCGCGACTTCCTGGTCGAGAGGCTGAACACGATCCCCGGCATCGCCTGTCACAAGCCCGAGGGCGCCTTCTACCTCTTTCCCAACATCGGAGGCTGTCTGGGCCGCACCACGGCGGGCGGCAGGCATCTGGAAACGGACACCGACTTCGCCATGGCCCTGCTGGAGGAACAGCACGTCGCCACCGTCGCCGGCGCGGCCTATGGCATGAGCCCGTATCTGCGCCTCTCCTATGCCACGGGCATGGAGCAGCTCGCCGAGGCCTGCGCCCGCATCGACCGCTTCTGCCGGGGCCTTTCGTGAGCGACGGCGGCGCCATCATCCGTCCCGTTCGGATCCGCGAGGGCGCCGACAGCGACGCGGAGGGCTTCATCCGCCTGATCGGCGAGGCCTGGGCGGAATACCCGAACTGCATCCTGGACGTGGACGGCGAGAATCCCGAGCTTCGTGCCCTGGTCACGCATTTCGGCAAGGTGGGCGGCGCCGTCTGGACGGCCGATCAGGGCGGCGAGGTGGTCGGCATGGTCGCCGTCCGCCCGCTCGGCTCCGACAATGCCTGGGAGATCTGCCGCGTCTATGTCCGCCGCGACCAGCGCGGCACCGGCCTGGCGCACCAGCTGCTCGACCTCGGCGAAAGGCGCGCGCTCGATGCCGGGGCGGAGCGCCTCGTACTCTGGACGGACACGCGCTTCGACGCCGCCCATGCCTTCTACGAGAAGCGGGGCTATGTCCGCTCCGGCTCGATCCGCATCCTGGACGACATCTCCAACTCGCTGGAATTCCGCTACGCCAAGCCGGCCCGCGGCCTCGTCGTGGAGGCCCTGGATGCCGCGGCCGCCGCCAGCGCCGAGCGCCGCCTCGCCGCCATCCTGGTGGCCTGCGTCGCTTCCGGCGCCTCGGTCTCCTTCCTGCCGCCGCTCCCGAAGGAGACGGCGCGCTCCTTCTGGCGCAACGTTTCCTCCGACGTCGCCACCGGCAAGCGCCTTCTCCTCGCCGCCTGGTCGGAGGGGCAGATCGCCGGCACGGTGCAGCTCGTCCTCGACACGCCGGCCAACCAGCCGCACCGTGCCGAGATCGCGAAGCTGCTGGTGGACCCGGCCTTCCGTCGGCGCGGCATCGCCCGCGCCCTGATGCGCAAGGCCGAGCAGGCGGCGCGCGGCGTCGGCCGCCGGCTGCTGACCCTCGACACCCGCAGCGACGGCCCGGCCGAGGCGCTCTACCGCGAGATGGGCTGGACCGAGGCGGGCCGTATCCCCGGCTATGCGCTCGATGCCCAGGGCGTGCCGCACGGCACCACCCTGTTCTGGAAGGCCCTCTGAGCCACCCGCCCCCGGCCGCCGCCTTTCCCGGCCCGGCTGGCCCGCCGCCCGGGCTTGCGGGCGCCGTCCGGGCAGCGTCCTATGTCCCTGCCGCAGGAGCGAAGGACCCCGACCATGCGCCGATCGCCGCCGCCCGGATGCCGGTGCCGCTGAGATGGGACCCGATACCGGCCTCCTGAACGCCGGCCTGCCCGGTGGCGAACCCGTCTCCCCGCTGCCGCCGGACCTGACGGGCCGCATCTCTTTTCTCTGTGCCGGGTCGGAGAAGGCGGTCGCCGCCCGGACCCGCCTGATCGCGCGCTATGGCGATGCCCAGCCCGATGAGGCCGCCGTGGTCGTGGCGCTGGGCGGCGATGGCTGCATGCTGGAAACGCAGCACAAGCTGCTGGGCCGCAACCTGCCGGTCTATGGCATGAACTGCGGCAGCGTTGGCTTCCTGATGAACGAGTTCCGCGGGGACGACCTGCCGGAGCGCCTCGCCGCTGCCCAGGCGGCGGTGCTGCATCCGCTGCGGATGCTGGCCACCGACGCCAGGGGCGAGACGCAGACCGGCCTCGCCATCAACGACGTGAACCTGCTGCGCGAAACGCGCCAGGCCGCCAAGATCCGCATCACCGTGGACGGCAAGATCCGCCTCGCCGAGCTGATCTGCGACGGCATCCTCGTTTCCACCCCGGCCGGCAGCACCGCCTACAACCTTTCCGCGCATGGCCCCATCGTGCCGCTCGGCGCCAACCTCCTGCCGCTGACGCCGATCAGCGCCTTCCGCCCCCGCCGCTGGCGCGGCGCGCTGCTGCCTTCCGAGTCCGTGGTGATCTTCGACATCCTGGAACACGAGAAGCGCCCCGTCGCCGCCGTGGCGGACTACACCGAGGTCCGCGACGTGACCCGTGTCGAGGTGCGCGAGGACAGGAGCGTGGCGCTGACCATGCTCTTCGATCCCGATCACGGCCTCAGCGAGCGCATCGTCGCGGAACAATTCACGGTCTGACCCTACAAGAATCTGTCATTCCCGCCTCATTCGCCTTGCGCCCGCCACACTTCCCTCGGAAGAGGAACGCCTCATGGCTGACGTGATTCCAGAGGCTGGCCTGCCGCCTCTCCCCGGTCCCGAATCCGCCCTCTTCCTCGATTTCGACGGCACGCTGGTCGAGATCGCGGCGCGCCCGGATCTCGTGGTGGTGCCACCCGACCTGCCCTCGGTGCTCCAGCGCCTGTCCGTCGCGCTAGGCGGCGCGCTGGCGATCGTGACGGGCCGGGGGCTGGAGGTCGTGCGCGGCTTCCTGCCCGTTCCCGGCCTCGTCGTGGCCACCGAGCACGGGGCGGTGCTCGATCCGCCGGACGCGGCCTCGCCGCCGCTGCCATCCCCGCCCGCCGCCTGGCGGGAAGCCGCCGACCGCTTCGCCGCCGCCCATCCCGGTGCCCTGGCCGAGCACAAGCGCCACGGCTTGGTGCTGCATTACCGCCTGGCGCCCGAGGCCGGCGAGGCCGCCCATGCCCTGGCGGAAGCCATGGCGGCCGAGCTGCCGGACGACTTCCGCGTCGTCCCGGCCCATGCCGCCTACGAGGTCCGCCCGCGCTTCGCCGACAAGGGCAAGGCCGTCCACCGCCTCATGGCCCGCGCCGCCTTCGCGGGGCGCAAGCCGATCTTCGTGGGCGATGACGTGACGGACGAGGACGGGATCACCGCCGCCTATGCCATGGACGGCATCGGCTACCGTATCCCGGAGGACTTCTCCGGCCAGCCCGCGCGCTTCCGCGCCTGGCTCGCCCGGGCCGCGGATGCGCTGGAGGCGGGGCAGGGACCGCGTCCGGCCGGCGGGGGCTGACGCACCCCCATGCCGCCGCCAATGCGAAACCGCGCCTGTCCGCGCGTCGTTCTTCCCATGGGGAAGCGGTTCATTTCACCGATCGGAATGATCAGGAAGATCTGGGAGGAGGGACTGTGGGACGCCTAGTCGTCGTATCCAACCGTGTGGCCGTGCCGAAGCGGGAC
The DNA here is from genome assembly GCF_001950415.1 of Roseomonas sp. TAS13. NCBI lineage: Bacteria > Pseudomonadati > Pseudomonadota > Alphaproteobacteria > Acetobacterales > Roseomonadaceae > Roseomonas > Roseomonas sp. TAS13. Next base: position 18,265 of record NZ_BDLP01000027.1, on the reverse strand, counting down.
GACCCCCCGGCGGCGGGTGGCCTCGCGGTTGCCCTCAAGGAGGCCTTCAAGGCCCGCGGCGGCATGTGGTTCGGCTGGAGCGGCCATGTCGTCGGCGAGGAACCCGGCCCGGCCAAGACGGTCCGGCGCTCCGGGGTGGACTACACCGTCTTCGACCTGACGGACGACCAGTACCGCGGCTTCTATGTCGGCCATGCCAACGGCGTTCTCTGGCCGCTCTTCCACTTCCGCCTCGGCCTCCTGACCTACGACCGGCAGCAGGCCGAGGTCTATCGCGACGTGAACCGCGAATTCGCCCGCCGCCTCCTTCCGCACCTGCGCCCGGACGACACGATCTGGGTGCATGACTACCAACTCATCCCCCTCGGTGCCGAATTGCGGGCCATGGGGGCGAAGCAGCGCATCGGCTACTTCCACCACATTCCTTTCCCTCCCTGGGCGCTCTTCTCCGCACTTCCCGATTCCGACAGGATTCTGCACGACCTGCTGGCCTATGACCTCGTGGGCGTGCAGTCGCGCCGCGACCTCCAGGGCCTGATCGACTGCATGAACCAGGGCACCGGCATGCAGGTGCCGGCCGACGAGACGGTCCGCTTCCGGGGCCGCGAAACACGGCTGCAGGCCCATCCCATCGGCATCGCCACCCGGGAGTTCAACGAGACTGCCGCCCGTGCTGCGCGCGGGTCGGAAACCCGCCGCCTCGTCGCCAGCCTCGGCCACCGTGACCTCGTGATCGGCGTGGAGAGGCTGGACAACACCAAGGGCCTGCCGGAGCGGCTACGCGCCTTTGCCGCCCTGCTGGCGGAATACCCGCAGCATCGCGGCCACGTCACCTATCTCCAGATCGCCGCCAAGTCCCGCGACGACATCGAGAGCTACCGCGACCTGCGGCGGGAGATCGACCGCCTCGCCGGTACGATCAATGGCGACTATGCCGATCCGGACTGGACGCCCGTGCGCTATGTCGCCCGCGCCCTGTCCCGCGACTGCCTCGCCGGCTTCTATCGCGTCTCCAAGGTCGGGCTGGTAACGCCGCTACGCGACGGCATGAACCTCGTCGCCAAGGAATATGTGGCGGCGCAGGACGCGGAGAATCCCGGCGTCCTCGTGCTGTCCCGCTTCGCCGGCGCGGCCGAGAACATGCCGGAGGCCTTGCAGGTCAACCCGCTCGACCCCGTGGGCGTCGCCTCGGCCATCCACAACGCCCTGGAAATGCCCATTGAGGAGCGGCGGGAGCGGCACGCCGCCATGTACCGCAGGCTGGAAACCCAGAATGTCGGCGTCTGGGCCAGGGCCTTCCTGGAGGCGCTGGAAGACCCCGACGCGACGCGGGCCGAACCTCAGCCGGAACCGGATCTCAGGTCGCGGACCCAGTACTCGACCTCCTCGGCGGGCAGTTCGCGCTCCCACCGCGCCAGCACCCGCAGCGAACTCGCCAGTCGTGCCTTGTAGTCCGCCTGCGGCACCTCGACCGCGCCGAAGCGGGCGAGGTGCGAGGTCAGGAACTGTGTATCCAGCAGGGTGAAGCCGCCGCGTCGCAGGCGGATCACCAGATGTACCAGGGCGGTCTTCGAGGCATCCGTCTCGCGGGAGAACATGCTCTCCCCGAAGAAGGCCCCGCCCAGCCTGATACCGTAGAGACCGCCCACCAGCCTCCCGTCCTGCCATGTCTCGATGGAATGCGCATGGCCGAGCCGGTGCAGCTCGTTGAAGAGCGCCTCCACCTCCGCATTGATCCAGGAATCCTCGCGGCCGGGGGCCGGGGCGGCGCAGCCTGCCAGCACCTCGGCGAAGGCCCGGTCCGCCGTCACCGTGAAGCGGCCGGACAACACCGTACGCGCGAGACGGCGCGGCAGGTGAAAATTCTCCAGCGGCAGGATACCCCGCTGCTCCGGGTCCAGCCAGAAGAGCCGGTTGGATTCCCGGCCCTCCGCCATTGGGAAAAGCCCTGCGGCATAGGCGCGCAGGACAAGGTCAGGGGTGATCGCGATCCCGCGCCGGCTCATCGGCGCCCATCCTGGCACGGTCCGCGCCGCACTGCACCACCTGCCGTGCTTCCCGATTCCGGGAGCCGCCCTCCGGCGCCGTGCCGCCCCGGAAAAGTCCCGGAGCCAGGGCTCCCGGAGCGAGGGGGCGCAAAGGCCCGTCTCCCGGGCGGCACCACGCGCGGCCCGCCCGGAAGCGGAGGGGTCAGGTCCCCTCGACCTCGCGCGCCACGAACTTCTCCAGCCAATGGATCGTGTAGTCGCCGGACTGGAATTCCGGGTCGTCCATGATCTTCTGGTGCAGGGTCAGCGTCGTGTTGATGCCGTCCACCACCGTCTCGTCCAGGGCGCGGCGGGCGCGGGCGATCGCCTCTTGCCGGTTCGCGCCATAGACGATCAGCTTGGCCACCAGGCTGTCGTAATAGGGCGGCACGTTGTAGCCGGCATAGAGCGCGCTATCCATGCGCACCCCCAGCCCGCCCGGCGCGTGGAAGGTCGTGACCCGCCCCGGGCTCGGCGCGAAGGTCAGCGGGTCCTCGGCCGTGATGCGGCACTCGATCGCATGGCCCTGGAAGCGGATGTCCTTCTGCTCGTAGCCGAGCTTCTCGCCCGCCGCGATGCGGATCTGCTCCTTCACCAAGTCGATGTTGCAGACCATCTCGGTGACGGGATGCTCGACCTGCAACCGGGTGTTCATCTCGATGAAGGCGAACTGCCCGTCCTGCCACAGGAATTCCAGCGTGCCGGCATTGCGGTAGCCGAGCTGCTTCAGCGCCGCCGTCACCGTGGTGCCCAGGGCTTCCCGGTCGGCGGCGGTCAGCACGGGGCTGCCCGCCTCCTCCACCAGCTTCTGGTGGCGCCGTTGCAGCGAGCAGTCGCGCTCGCCCAGATGCACCACATTGCCGTGGTTGTCGGCCAGGACCTGCATCTCGATGTGCCGGGGCCGGTCGAGATACTTCTCCATGTACACGGCATCGTCGCCGAAGGCCGCCTTGGCCTCGGTGCGCGCCACCTGCCAGGCTTCCTCCAGCTCGTCCGCCGAACGCGCCACCTTCATGCCGCGCCCGCCGCCGCCCGCCGCCGCCTTGATCAGCACCGGGTACAGGATCTGGTCGGCGATCTCGCGTGCCTCGTCGATGGAGGCCAGCGCGCCGGGCGAGCCCGGCACCAGCGGCACGCCCAGGCGCCGCATCGCGTCCTTGGCGGCGATCTTGTCGCCCATCATGCGGATATGTTCCGCGGTCGGGCCGATGAAGGTCAGGCCATGCGCCTCCACCATCTCGGCAAAGCGGGCATTCTCCGACAGGAAGCCATAGCCCGGGTGAATCGCCTCCGCCCCCGTGATGGTGGCCGCCGCCAGGATGTTGGCGACGTTCAGGTAGCTCTCGCGCGGCGAGGGCGGGCCGATGCAGACGCTCTCGTCGGCGAGGCGCACATGCATCGCCGTGGCGTCGGCGGTGGAATGCACCGCCACCGTGCGGATGCCCATCTCCTGGCAGGCGCGGTGGATGCGGAGCGCGATCTCGCCCCGGTTGGCGATCAGGATCTTGCGGAACACGTGGCCGCGTCCTTACTCGATCACCATCAGCGGCTCGCCGAATTCCACCGGGGTCCCGTTCTCGATCAGGATACGGGTCACGGTGCCGGATTTGGTGGCCTTGATCTGGTTGAAGGTCTTCATCGCCTCGATCAGCAGCAGCGTCTGCCCGGCGCTCACGTGCTGGCCCTGGGTGATGAAGGGTGCCGCCCCCGGCTCTGGCGAGAGATAGGCCACGCCCACCATGGGCGAGGTCACCGCATTGGCATGCGACAACGGCGCTTCGGCGGCAGCCGGCGGCGGGGCGGAAACGGGGGCCGGCACGGCCTGCATCGCCGGGGCAGCCATCTGGGTCACCACCGGGGCGGCCACGGTCACCTCTCGGGCCACGCGGATGCGGCTGTCCTTCTCGACCAGCTCGATCTCGGTCAGATCGGTCTGTCGCAGGATCTCGGCGAGTGCCTTGATGGCGTCGGGGGAGAAGGAAAGGCCGCTCATGCGTCGTCGTCCAGTTCGTTCTGTGCGGTCGCCAGCATGTCCGCCATGGCCCGGAGTGCCAGGGCATAGCCCTGGGGTCCCAGCCCGCAGATCACGCCGGTCGCCGCGCGGGAAACGTAGGAGACATGCCGGAACGCCTCCCGCCGGTGGATGTTGGTAAGGTGGACCTCGATCACCGGCAGCCGGACGGCCACGAGGGCATCCAGCAGGGCGATGGAGGTGAAGGAGTAGCCAGCAGGGTTGATCACGATCCCGGATGCCCGCCCGCGGCATTCCTGAACCCAGGACACCAGCTCGCCCTCGCCGTTGGTCTGGCGGAAGTCGATGGCCAGCCCTTCCTGGTCCGCGACCTCGGCGCACAGCGCCTCGATGTCGTCGAGCGTATCGGCCCCGTAGATCTTGGGCTCACGGGTGCCGAGCAGGTTCAGGTTGGGGCCGTTCAGAACGGCGATCAGGGGCGGGGACAAGGTTGTGACCTCTTGAACCGCGCGGGGCTAGCAGGGTGCGAGGGATGGGGCAAGCACGGCCTGCATCTTCGCATATGCGAGAAACCCGCGGAGCCGCCTTCCGGGCTGCATGCGGGGTGCTTGCGTCCCGCCCGGGAGCGCGCCACATCCGACCCATGTCAGAGATCACCTCCGCCACCCGGCCGGACACGATCCGGGTCACGGTCAACGGCGAAGCACGCCACCTTCCGCAAGGAGCCAGCCTGGTCGCGCTGCTGGCCGAGCTGGGCCTCGACACCCGCAAGGTCGCGGTGGAGCGGAACGAGGAGATCGTGCCGCGCTCCACCTATGCCGCGACGCGGCTGGAGGCGGGAGATTCCCTGGAAATCGTGCACTTCATCGGCGGAGGCTGAGGCATATGGACGGTATTCGGACGGCGGATGACAGCTGGGAGGTGGCCGGCCGCCGCTTCCGCTCCCGCCTGATCGTCGGCACCGGCCGCTACAAGTCGCTGGAGGAGACGGCCGAGGCCATCGAGGCCTCCGGCGCCGAGATCGTCACGGTGGCGGTGCGGCGGGTGAACCTGTCCGACCCCGGTGCGCCGATGCTGCAGGATTTCGTGCCTCCCGACCGCTATACCTATCTCCCCAACACCGCCGGTTGCCACACCGCCAAGGATGCCGTCCGCACCCTGCGCCTGGCGCGTGAGGCGGGGGGCTGGAACCTGGTGAAGCTGGAGGTGCTGGGCCCGCCACCCTTCCTCTACCCGGACATGCAGGCGACGCTGGAGGCCGCCGCGGCCCTGATCGCCGACGGGTTCGAGGTCATGGTCTATTGCGCCGACGACCCGGTGGCGGCGAAGCGGCTGGAGGAGATGGGCTGCGTCGCCATCATGCCACTCGGCGCCCCGATCGGCTCCGGCCTGGGCGTGGCCAACCCCTTCATGATCCGCGCCATCAAGGAGCAGGCCAGGGTGCCTGTGCTGGTGGATGCCGGCATCGGCACCGCCTCCGAGGCCGCTTTCGCCCTGGAGCTGGGCTGCGACGCCGTGCTGCTGAACAGCGCCATCGCCCATGCGAAGGACCCGGTTCGCATGGCGCGGGCCATGAAGGCGGCGGTGGAGGCCGGACGCCACGCCTTCCTCGCCGGCCGGATGCCGCGCAACTACGCCGCCGACCCTTCTTCCCCGACCGGCGGCCTGATCCGCTGATCCGTGGCCGGGGGAGGGGCTGCGCCCGTCTCCCGGCTGCCCTCGCGACGCCGCCTTTCTCCCGCCTGGATTGCCTCTGGACGCCCCGATTCCCGGTCGCCCGGAACAGATTTGCACCAGTCTCGTGACAGACCTGCGATAGGCGCCGGTCCGACCGGAAGACCCCCGGCCAAAACTATGAACGGCCGGTGAATAAGCCGGACGGCCAAGGAAAACATGGGAGGGGTTTCCGGCCCGCTAGCTCGTTCTGCGGAAAAAAAACGGCTGGGGCCGGTTTTGCCACTTGTGCCCTGTGCCCGCCGCCTCTATCTGCCCCTCCAACGCAGTACGCACGTGCCTCTGGCCCTGGGTGGTTACGCAACGACGTCAAGCGTCCTGGCAACCTTTGGTCGCTGGTTCGTTCGACCGTTCGCAACGCTGACAGGGCCGGCCGCCGGAAAGGCGGCTGCCCTGCCGCTTTCTGGGAGGGTGCCGCGATGACCCCCAAGATCGCCCAATTCCTGCGCGACGCCGCGCCGGCCACTCCCTGCCTCGTCCTCGACGTGGATCGGGTGGAGGAGAACTACCGCCGCCTGCAGGCCGCCATGCCGCAGTCCCGGATCTACTACGCAGTGAAGGCCAACCCCGCCGCGCCGATCCTGGACCGCCTGGTCGGCCTGGGCTCCAGCTTCGATGCCGCCTCCTACGAGGAGATCTCGGCCTGTCTCGACGCGGGCGCGGCGCCGGAGTCCATCTCCTACGGCAACACCATCAAGAAGGAATCCGCCATCAAGGCGGCCTTCGACCGCGGCATCCGCATGTTCGCCTTCGATTCCGAGGGGGAGCTGAAGAAGCTCGCCCGCTCGGCCCCCGGCTCCCGCGTCTATTGCCGCATCCTGGTCGGCAATGACGGTGCGGAATGGCCGCTCAGCCGCAAGTTCGGCTGCGAGATCGAGATGGCGAAGGCGCTGATGATCCAGGCCGCCGAGCTCGGCCTCGACCCCTTCGGCCTCTCCTTCCATGTCGGCTCGCAGCAGACCAAGACCACCGCCTACGAGGCGGCGATCGCCAAGGCCGCCATGCTCTTCACCGACCTTCAGGAAGCAGGCGTGAAGGTGCGCATGGTGAACCTCGGCGGCGGCTACCCGGTCCGCTACCGTGCCGAGGTGCCGGAGATCGACACCTTCGGCGCCGCCATCATGGGCGCGATGGCACAGCATTTCGGCAATGCCCTGCCGGATATCGTGATCGAGCCGGGCCGCTTCATCGTCGGCGACGCGGGTGTGGTCTCCGCCGAGGTCGTGCTGGTCTCCCGCAAGGCCGAGGACGACCCGGTCCGCTGGGTCTATCTCGACATCGGCCGCTTCGGCGGCCTGGCCGAGACGGAGGGCGAGTCGATCAAGTACGACTTCCGTACCCCGCATGATGGCGAGGACGAGGGGCCGGTGACGATCGCGGGGCCGACCTGCGACAGCACCGACACCCTTTACGAGAAGTCCAACTACCGCCTGCCGCTGGCCCTCGATGCCGGGGACCGGATCGAGCTGCTGGCCACCGGCGCCTATGTGACGACCTATGCCAGCCAGCGCTTCAACGGCTTCGCGCCGCTGGCCGAGCACTACGTCTGACGCTGGCGGGGGAGGGGCTTTCCTCCCCGGCCCAGGACCCGTGGCCCGGCCTGCCTTTGCGGCAAGCCGGGCTGTTCGTCTTTTCCGAATGTGACAAGCCGGTCTAGGCTGTGGTCATGGACGAGATCGACCGCAATATCCTTATCGCCGTGCAACAGGATGGGGCGGCCGGGCTCGCGGAACTCGCCAAGATCGCCGGCCTGTCCGTTTCCGCCACCGCCGAGCGGGTCAAGCGGCTGGAGGAGCGCCACACCATCCGCGGCTGGCGGGCCGACCTGGACCCGGCCGCGATCGGTTGCCCGCTCCTCGCCTTCGTCTTCGTCGGCATGCGCGCCGGCCGCGACGCTGCCGATTTCCGGGAGGCCGTGCAGGCCCTGGAGCCGGTCCTCGAATGCCATGCGGTGACCGGCGGCTGGTCCTGGCTGCTCAAGCTGCGCCTGCCCGATCTTGCCACCCTGGAGCAGTTCGTGGACCGCGAGATCCGCACGCTTCCCGGCGTGGAGCGCACCGAGACCATCGTGGCCACCGCCACGGCCAAGGAAACCTCCATCCTGCCGGTGGCGGAAGCCGACGAGGACTGACCCTCCCCACCGCCGGCGTTCATGTTCGTCCGGAATGTTTCGCCCTGCGATCTTTTGACGATAATTTGTCCTCATTTCGTCCGAAAGCTGGCGACAGCATTGCAGGGCTGCTAGAACCCCGCAGCATAGACACATTCGCGTCCGAAGTTGTCGGGAGCTCCCTTGGACATGACAGTTCGTCTCGTGGCGGCGGGTTTCGCCGCCCTTGTGGCATTGACGGGCCCCGGCCGGGCGCAGGAGCTGAACCTCGCGGTCGGCGCCCCGGTCACTTCGCTCGACCCCCACTACCATGCGCTGTCGCCGAACTACGCCGTGGCGGACATGCTCTTCGACAGCCTGACCACCTTCGACGCCAAGGGCCGGCTGCAGCCGCGCCTGGCCGAGAGCTGGAAGCCGGTGGCCGAGGATGCCTGGGAGTTCAAGCTGCGCCCCGGGGTGAAGTTCCATAACGGCAACGACTTCACCGCCGAGGACGTGGCCTTCACGCTGGAACGCGTGCCCAACGTCCCCAACAGCCCCTCCTCCTATGCCATCTACACGCGCGGGGTGAAGCGGGTGGAGATCGTCGATCCGCTGACGATCCGCCTGCACACGGACGGCCCCTATCCGCTGCTGGCCACCGACCTCGCCCAGGTCGAGATGCTGGACCGCGAGACGCACCAGGGCGCCGGGACCGAGGATTTCAACAGCCTCAAGGTCGCCATCGGCACCGGTCCCTTCCGCGTCACCGCCTATCGCAACGGCGACCGCATCGTCTACGAACGCAACGACAACTATTTCGGCGAGAAGCCGGCCTGGAAGAAGGTCAACTACCGCATGATCTCGAATGACGGCGCCCGCACCGCGGCGCTGCTTTCGGGCGATGTAGACTTCATCGACCAGGTGCCGACCAGCGACATCGCCAAGCTGTCCAAGGACAGCCGCGTGCGGATGAGCGAGGCGGACGGGCTGCGCCTGATCTTCCTGTTCATGGACCACCTGCACGCCCAGTCGCCGGTCATCACCGACAATGCCGGCAAGGTGCTGGACAAGAACCCGCTCAAGGACCTCAAGGTCCGTCAGGCGCTGTCGATGGCCATCGACCGGCAGGCGATCGCCCAGCGCGTCATGGAGGGCGCCGCCGCCCCGACCGCGCAGTTCCTCTCCATCGGCGCCTTCGGCACGGTCCCTGGCCTGCAACCCGCCAAGGCGGATCCGGAGGGCGCGAAGAAGCTGCTCGCCGGGGCCGGCTATCCGGACGGCTTCCACATCGTGCTGAGCGGCCCCAACGACCGCTACATCAACGACGCCCGCATCATCCAGGCGATCGGCCAGATGTGGGCCCGGATCGGCGTCCGCACCCAGGTCGATGCCCAGCCCTGGGCCGCCTATGTGCAGAAGGCGGCCCGGCGGGAGATCGCGGTCGGCCTCGTCGGCTGGGGCATCTCCTCCGGCGAGGCGACCTCGCCGCTGCGCGCCCTGCTCGCCACCCCGACGCCGGAGAAGGGCTGGGGCACCTCCAACCGGGGCTCCTACAGCAACCCCGCCATGGACGCGAAGCTGGCACAGTCATTGCAAACGCTGAATGACGACAAGCGCGAGCAGCTGCTGCGCGAAGCCAGCCAGATCGCGCTCGACGACGTGGGGATCATCCCGATTCACATCCAGAAGAACATCTGGGCGATGCGCCCCGGACTGGTGCACGAGGCGCGCGCCGACGAGCTGACCCGGGCGCAGGATATCCGCCCCTCTGCCCAATAAATGGGCGGGTCGTGCACCTCCGCACGGAACTTCCAGCCCGGCGGCGTGGTCCATCCGCGCCGTCCGGGACCATGACGAGTTGAATCCATGACCGTTTACCTCCTGCGCCGGCTGATCCAGGCGGCCCTCGTGATGCTGGCGATGTCGGTGATCGTCTTTGTCGGCGTCTATGCCATCGGCGACCCCGTGGAGATCCTGATCAGCCCCGACGCGGACCAGATGGAGCGCGAGCGGGCGATCAAGGCGCTCGGCCTCGATCTGCCGCTCTGGATGCAGTACCTCTCCTTTCTCGGCAACGCCCTGCATGGCGACCTGGGCCGCAGCTTCGTGTTCAACGAGCCCGCCCTGCAACTGATCCTGCAGCGCATGCCCGCGACGCTGGAACTCGCCCTCGGCGCCACCTTCCTGGCGCTGGTCATCGGCATCCCGCTTGGCCTCTATGCCGGGCTGAAGCCGCACTCGCCGATCTCCTCGGGCATCATGGCCGGCTCCATCCTGGGCTTCTCGCTGCCGACCTTCTGGGTCGGGCTGATGCTGATCATGGTCTTCGCCGTGCAGCTCGGCTGGCTGCCCTCCACCGGCCGCGGCCAGACGGCGGAGCTGCTGGGGGTGCAGTGGTCCTTCCTGACCCGGGACGGGCTGGCGCACATGGCCATGCCGGCGCTGAACCTCGCCTTGTTCAAGATATCCCTCGTGGTGCGCCTGACCCGCGCCGGCGTGCGCGAGACCATGCTGATGGACTTCGTGAAGTTCGCGCGCGCCAAGGGCCTGACCAACAGCCGCGTGATCTTCGTGCACGTCTTCAAGAACATCCTGATCCCGGTGATCACCGTGGTCGGGCTGGAGCTCGGCTCCACCATCGCCTTCTCGGTGGTGACGGAAAGCGTCTTCGCCTGGCCGGGTATGGGCAAGCTGATCATCGACAGCATCAACGTGCTCGATCGTCCCGTGATCGTGGCCTATCTCATGATCATCGTCTTCATGTTCATCATCATCAACCTGACCGTGGATCTGATGTATTCCGCGCTTGATCCGCGCGTCCGGCTGGAGGGCAAGGCATGAGCGCCACCGCCGCCAAGCCCGGGGCCACCGCCCCGGCCGCCGCCCCGCCCGCGCCGAAGGTCGAGACCCCCTTCAAGCGCTTCGTCCGCGACTTCGCCGCCTCCAGGCTGGCGATGTTCGGGCTGATCGTCTTCACGATCATCGTGCTGCTGGCCATCCTCGCCCCCTGGATCTCCCCGCAGAACCCCTACGACCTCGCCCAGCTCGACATCATGGACGGAAGGCTGGAGCCCGGCTCGCAGAACGCCGACGGCACCATGACCTACTGGCTCGGCACGGACGACCAGGGCCGCGACATGCTCTCGGGCATCCTCTACGGCCTGCGCATCAGCCTGATCGTGGGCGCCGGCTCGGCCATCTGCGCCGCGCTGGTGGGGGCATCGCTCGGCATGCTCGCCGCCTATGCCGGCGGCCGCACCGACACCTTCATCATGCGGCTGGTGGACCTCCAGCTCTCCTTCCCCTCGATCCTCGCCGCGCTGATGATCCTGGCCTTCCTCGGCAAGGGCGTCATGAACGTGGTGCTGGCGCTGATCATCGTGGAATGGGCCTACTACGCCCGCACCGTGCGCGGCACGGCGCTGGTGGAACGGCGGCGCGAGTATATCGAGGCGGCGCAGTGCCTCGCCCTGCCGACGCACCGCATCATCTTCCGCCACCTGCTGCCGAACTGCCTGCCGCCGCTGATCGTGGTCGGCACCATGCAGGTGGCCCGCGCCATCGCGCTGGAGGCGACGCTGTCCTTCCTCGGCCTCGGCGTGCCCATCACCGAGCCCTCGCTCGGCCTGCTGATCTCCAACGGCTACGAGTACATGCTCTCGGGCAAGTACTGGATCTCCTTCTACCCCGGCATCGCGCTGCTGGTGACCATCGTCTCGATCAACCTCGTGGGCGACCATCTGCGCGACGTGCTGAACCCGAGGCTGCAGAAATGAGCGCCGCCATCCAAGTTCCGGCCACCAGTGCCGCCGCGACGCTGGAGGTCCGCGACCTCCAGACCCACTTCTTCACCCGTGCGGGCGTGATCAAGGCGGTGGACGGCGTCTCCTTCTCCGTCGGCCGCGGCAGGGTGCTGGGCCTCGTGGGCGAGTCCGGCTCCGGCAAGTCGGTCACCGGCTTCTCCATTATGCGCCTGGTCGATCCGCCGGGCCGCGTGGTGGGCGGTCACGTCCTGTTCCAGGGCCGCGACCTCGCCACCATCCCGGAGGAGGAGATGCGGCAGCTTCGCGGCAACCGCATTGCCATGATCTTCCAGGACCCGATGATGACGCTCAATCCGGTTCTGCGCATCGACACCCAGATGATCGAGACGCTACAGGCGCACGAGAAGATCTCGCGCGAGGATGCCCGGCAGCGGGCCCGCGACACGCTGGGCATGGTCGGCATCCCGAGCCCGGACGAGCGCCTGAAATCCTATCCGCACCAGTTCTCCGGCGGGATGCGGCAGCGCGTGGCCATCGCCATCGCCCTGCTGAACCGCCCGGAGCTGATCGTGGCGGACGAGCCCACCACTGCGCTCGACGTCACCATCCAGGGCCAGATCCTGGCCGAGGTGCAGAAGCTCGCCGCCAATACCGGCACCTCGCTGATCTGGATCACGCACGACCTCTCCGTGGTCGCCGGCCTCGCCGACGACCTGGCGGTGATGTATGCCGGCCGCGTCGTCGAATACGGCGATGTGGGGGAGACGCTGGACGCGCCCCTGCACCCCTACACGGTCGGGCTGCTGGGCTCCGTGCCCTCGCGCAACCGACGGGGCGAGCCGCTGCGGCAGATCCCGGGCATGACGCCCTCGCTGCTCAGCCTGCCGCCCGGCTGCCCCTTCCAGGCGCGCTGCCCCCGCGCGGCCGAGAAGTGCCGCGAATATCCGCTCCTGGACGAGAAGCTGCCCAACCGCTGGGCCCGCTGCTTCTTCCCCCATTTCGAACGCGCGGAGGCCGCATGAGCACCACGCTCGCCCGTCCCGACGCGGCTGCCCCGACGGCCCTGGAGACACCCATCATCGAGGTGAAGGGCGTTTCCCGCCGCTTCAGCAAGACCCTCGACTTCGCCGGGCGGATCGCGAAGAAGCTCGGCGCCCCGGTGCGCGAGGAAACCGTCCATGCCGTGGACAAGGTCGACCTCACCATCCGCAAGGGCGAGGTCGTCGGCCTCGTCGGTGAATCCGGCTGCGGCAAGTCCACGCTCGGCCGCATGGTGGCCGGCATCCTGCCGCCCTCGGATGGCGAGATCCTCTGGCGCGGCCGCAACCGCAGCACGCTCTCCGCCAGGGAGGCGCGCGAGGCCAAGCTGCGCGCGCAGATGATCTTCCAGGACCCGATGTCCTCGCTGAACCCGCGCCTGCGGGTCGCCGACATCGTGGGCGAGGCGCCGCTGGTCCATGGCATGACCACACGCTCCGGCCTCGATGCCTATGTGGACGATCAGCTCCGCCGTGCCGGCCTCGACCCGGCCTACAAGCGCCGCTACCCGCACCAGTTCTCCGGCGGCCAGCGCCAGCGCATCGGCATCGCCCGCGCGCTGGCGGTGCAGCCGGAATTCCTGGTCTGCGACGAATCCGTGGCCGCGCTGGACGTCTCGATCCAGGCCCAGGTGCTGAACCTCTTCATGCGCCTGCGGCAGGATCTGGACCTCACCTACCTCTTCATCAGCCACGACCTGGGCGTGGTGGAGCATCTGAGCGACCGGGTCGTGATCATGTATCTCGGCCGGGTGGTGGAGGAGGCGCCGGCCGAGGAGGTCTTCGCCCGCGCCAACCACCCCTATACCCAGTCGCTGCTCGGCGCCGTGCCGCGCATCGAGGCGCGCAAGAAGAGCTTCGCCGTGGTCCAGGGCGAGATTCCCTCGCCGCTGAACCCGCCCAAGGGCTGCCACTTCCACCCGCGCTGCCCGCACGCCTTCGAACGCTGCCGGCTGGAGGTGCCCGCGCTGAAGGAGGTTGCGCCGGGGCATCGTTCGCGCTGCCACCTGAACGACCTTCCGGCGGCGTGACCGGCATGGCATCCCGGCTCCTGCTGGCTCTCGCTGTCCTGGCTCTGGGGGTTCTGCCCCTGGCGGCCTGCCAACGGCCCGCCAATGACGGCACGACACGTGGTGCCTATGTCGGCGGCAGCGCCGGCTTCAACGCGCGCTGAACCCTGGTGGACGGGCGGGCAGGGGCCTTGCGCTTCCCTCGCCAGCCCGACAGGAACAGGGTCCGGCCAGGCCGCCTTCCGGGGCGCCTGGCCGCCCCCATGAACAGGGTTCCGCCACAGGATTGCGGCCATGCCGCCGGGGGATGCACCGGCGGATGGGCCGGGACCCGACGGACGAGAACCCGAAGGACGAGAGCATGAGCGACGGCAAGACCGGCGGCACCATCCTGGCCGCCGAGAGCGGTTTCCCCCGGGATTTCACGGGCTATGGCCCCAACCCGCCCGATGCGCGCTGGCCCAACGGCGCCCGCGTCGCCCTGTCCTTCGTCCTGAACTACGAGGAAGGCGGCGAGAACACGCCGCTGAACGGTGACCCGATCACCGAGGCCTATCTGCACGAGGTCCCGGGTGGCCAGCCCCGACGCGGCATGCGCGACGAGAGCACGGAAAGCCAGTTCGACTACGGCGCCCGCGTCGGCGTCTGGCGCGTGCTGCGCCTGTTCCGCGAGCGCGGCCTGCGGCTCACCGTCTATGGCGTGGGCCGGGCGCTGGAGCTGAACCCCGCCGCCGGCCAGGCCTTCGCCGAGGCCGGGCACGAGATCGCCTGCCACGGCTACCGCTGGATCAACTACGCCGAGGTGGACGAGGCCACGGAGCGCGAGCACATCGCCCGCAACATCGCGGCGGTGCAACAGACCACCGGCACCACCCCGGTCGGCTGGTACACCGGCCGCATCAGCGGCAACACCCGCCGCCTCGTCGCCGAGCATGGCGGCTTCCTCTACGACTCGGATGCCTATGACGACGACCTGCCGCACTACGTGCCGGTGAACGGCAAGCCGCACCTCGTCATCCCCTACACGTTCGACAACAACGACATGAAGTTCGCGGTGCCGCCCGGCTTCGGCACCACCGACGCCTTCACCGCCTATCTGAAGGACTCGCTGGATTTCCTGCGGGAAGAAGGCCGGACCACGCCGCGCATGATGAGCGTCGGCCTGCATTGCCGCCTCGTCGGCCGCCCCGGCCGCGCCGCCGCCCTGGCGCGCTTCCTGGACCACGTCGTGGCCTGTCCCGATGTCTGGGTCTGCACCCGCGCCGAGATCGCCCGGCACTGGTGGAAGGAACACCCGCCGGCCTGAGCCGCGCGCGGGGATGGCTGGCGCCCTATCCGGGCGCCAGCCGCATCCGGAAGGCCTCCAGCCGGAAACCCTGGGCCTGGAGCAGCGCGAGCATCCCGTCCGACCCCGCCAGATGCGCCGCGCCCACCACCGCCACCACGGGCAGGGCCGTGGCCGCCTCGGCCAGCCGCGCCGCCATCCGCCGGCTGCGGGCGCTGATCACGATGCGGTCGAAGGCCGCACGTCCGGCCTCGTTCCCACCCATGGCCGCCACGGTCAGGCGCCGGACCTCGTTCAGGTCGCCATCCTCATAGGCGCGCTGCAGCGCCCGGTCCTCCGCCGCCACGCTCGCGGGATCGGCCAGCGCCCGGCGCAGCGCGCCCAGATAGACCGCCTCCGGCACGGCATCCGCCGCCGCCATGCTCTCCCCCACGCTTTCCAGTGCCCCGGTGCGCAGGCCCATCGCCCGGGCCGCGCCGCTCAGCCAGTCCTCCGGCGAACGGCCCGCCCGGCCGGCGCCGGGGGCGGGGCAGGCTTCCCGGGCGACGGACAGCAGCAGGATCGGCCGCAGCCGCGCCACCCCCTCCTCCAGCCCCCGGCAGGCCGCGTTGCGCCGCAAGGCCGCCCATTCCGCCGGGCTCAGCGCCGCCAGCGCGGGCCAGTCCCCCTCCGGCCGGAACAGTTCGTCGCCCGCCTCCTCGCCAGGGGCATAGCCGCTCTCGGTCAGCACCAGCCGTACCCCGGCCAGGAGCCGCTCCACCGGCAGCCGTGGCAGCCTCGGGTCCGGGGCGTGCGAACTGGGCAGGACAAAGCTCACCGGCCCCTGCGGGGTTCCGGCACGATCCGGAGCGCCTCCCGGCCTGCCTCCCAGGGGCATCATGCGGAAGGCCAGCAGTCCCGTCTCCGCCGTCTTCCCGTCCGGCGCCCCGGCCCGGACCGTCCCCAGGCGGGAGGACCCGGCCAGCAGCGCCAGCGCCGCCCCGGCCTGCCACAGGCCGCGCCGGTCAGCTCGCATCGGTCAGCCTCGCCAGGATGCGGTCCGCCAGCCTGGCGTAGTCCTCGTCGAAATGATGCCCGCCGGCGGTGCGGATCACCTGGGCCTTCTTCGGGTCGAGCAGCAGGCAGCCTGTCTCGTCCGCCTCCTCCTCTCCATAGACGCACTGGACCTTGGTCTGGTCCATCCGCGCCATCTCCGGCCCGATCGGGATCTCGTCGGAACCGCCCATGCCGATGAACCCCGAGGCGGTCACCTCGTAATCGACGTCCTTGGAGGTGGAGAGCAGGGAGATCAGCGCCACCTTCTCCTGCGTTTCGGGCGGCAGGCGGTTATAGGCGGAGGGCATCACATCGGCCCCGAAGGAGAAGCCGATCAGCACCACGCGCGGCAGGTTCCACAGCTCGGAATAGGTGCGGATCGCCTTGTCGAGATCCTGCGCCACCTCCTCCGCCTTCCGGTGCTTCCAGAAGTAGTTCAGCGCATCCCAGCCCAACACGGACATGCCGCGGCTCTGCAGGATCTCGCCGAGCTGCTGGTCCAGGTCCGCCCAGCCGCCATCGCCGGAGATGATCAGGGCGAAGCTGTCGAAGCGCACCGGATCGGCCGGGATCTCCACCAGATACGGAAAGTGGTCCCGCGTCCCCGGCGACTGGGCCTCGCCGGCCAGGAGGCAGCCCGCCAGCACCGACAGCACCAGCGCCCGCCGCTGCACCGGGTCACGCGTCACGCCACGCCGTCTCATTTGCCCACCACTCCGCGCAAGCCGCCCGCCTGAAGCGCCGCCACATCGGCCAGCACGACCCAGGGGTCGAGCCCCCCGGCCGCGCAGAGGTAGCGCGGCTCCCAGACCGGGTCGAACTTCTCCTTGAAGGCGCGCAGGCCACGGAAATTGTAGAACCGCTCGCCCCGCCGGAAGACCCAGCCGCCGAGCCGGTGCCAGAGCGGCGCCAGCCGGTGCGCGGCCAGGCCAGACAGCGGCGCCATGCCCAGGTCGAAGTTCCGGTAGCCCAGCTCCTTGGCGCGCAGCAGCAGCCGGATGAACAGGAAGTCCATGGTGCCGCCCGGCGCGTCCGGCAGGTGCCGCATCAGGTCCACCGAGGCCTCCGCCCGGGTCACCGGCGTTTCCGACAGGGTGGCGAAGGCCACCATCCGCCCCGTGCCGTCCCGCACCACCGCCACCGGCTGGGCGCAGACGTAGTGCGGCACGAAGGCCCCGAGGGAGAAGGCCTTCTCCCGTGTCTCGTGCGATGCCAGCCAGGCCTCCGACACGACGCGAAGCTCCGGCAGCAGGGCAGGGACCTCCGCCGGCGGCAGCACAGTGAGCGTCATGCCGTCCCGTTCCGCCCGGTTCAGCGCGTTCCGGAGATTGGCCCGCGCCCGTCCCTTGAGGTCGAAGCGCGACAGCTCCACCCGCGCCGCCTCACCCAGCTTGATCGGGCGGAAGCCGGCATCGAGATAGAGCGGCAGGCTGTCCGCCTTCACCTGGTAGAAGGCCGCCCGCGCGCCCTGGGCGTCCGCCGCCTCCACGAAGCTCCAGATCAGGTCCGGCCAGCGGGGGCGCGGCCCGATCGGGTCGAAGAGCGCGATCCAGGAACGCCCGCGCTGCCCGTACATCACGAAGGCATCGCCAGCCTCCGAGAAGAGCAGCGACTTGTCGCCCATCCGCACCAGCTGTGCGTCGGCGCGGTCCTGGGCATCGGCGATCTCCGCCGCCCGCTCCAGCATCGCCGGGCTCGGCTCCTCCTGCCGCCCCTGGGCATGGCGCAGCAGGCTCCAGAGCCCCACCGCGCCCAGCCCCATGGCCGCCGCCAGGGTCACGCGCAGCCCACGCGGCGCGTCCTCGTCGAACTCGAAGCGCCACCAGAGCTCGTTGGAATAGGGCACGTCCCGGTTGGCGAAGAAGAGCAGCCAGACCGCCGCCGCCACCACGCAGCCCACGGCGACCAGCCAGCGCAGGGTGAAGGGTTGGGCGAAGAGCCGGGTGCGCCGGTCGAAGCGGTGCCGCGTCGCCAGCAGCGCCAGCAGCAGCAGCAGCAGCGAGCCCATCTCCAGGAGCCCGCCGCCGCGCGCGGCCGAGAGCACCAGCCCGCCGATGGCGCAGAGCGTGGTGACCCACCAGGCGGCGTCCAGCCGGTGCACCAGCCGGTCCGCGACCAGCAGCAGCACCAGCCCCGCGACGCTGGAGATCAGGTGCGAGGCCTCGAAGAGCAGCCCCGGCAGGGCAGGGGCCAGCATCCCCGGCCCGTCCTCGCCGCTGGGCGCCACGCCGCCGATCAGCAGCGCCGCCCCGGCGATGAAGGCCAGCGCCCCCAGGAAGCGCGGCGCCAGCCGCGTCGCCGCCCGCACC
>NZ_BDLP01000026.1:0-25976 GCF_001950415.1 Roseomonas sp. TAS13 | reverse complement strand
CCATGCCGGCGGCGCGCGTCACGCCACGCGCCATGAGGCCGCCAGCCCCGCCGGCACCCCGGAGGCCGCAAAGGCGGAAGGCCATGCCGCCACGGCGAAGCATCACCGTTCCGGCAAGGCCAGCCTGTCGTCCCATGCGGCGGAACAGGCGCCGGAAGCCGGGCAGGCGCCCGCCGGCAAGGCGCCCGGACAGGTCGCCCGCAGCCAGCCGGCCCCCGGCCCCGCCACGGAGGCCCCCGCCACCCACGTGAACTGAACCACCGGGCCGGCGCCGTCACGGGAGGCCGCGCCGGCCCTTTCCCGCCACCCGCTTCCGCAGAAGGATCGAAGACGTCCCATGCGCAAACTGCTCTACGCCGCCCTGCTGGCCCCGCTGCTTTCCGTGACCGCCCTCGCGGCCGGGGAGGCGCAGGCGGCGCCCGCCCCGGTGACCGTGGCGCCGGAGGCATGGCCCGCCGGCCTTCTGCATCCGGTCCAGTACTACTACGCCCCGCCGCCGCCCCGCTGGCACGGGCCGCCGCCGCGCCGCTGGCGTCCGCCGCCCCGGCATTGGCACCGCCCGCCTCCGCCGCCCCCGCACTGGCACCGCCCGCCCCCGCCGCGCTACGGCTACGCCCCGCCGCCCCGGCACTACTGGCGCTGATCCCCTTCCCGGCATTCCCCCGGACCGCCGGGAAGCGCGTTCCGGAAACCCCGCCGGAGGGTCCCAGTCAGTTTTGATGCCGGAATGGCGCAATTCTGCGCCATTCCGCCGGGCGGGAGGAGGGAGCGTTCCTCCGCATCGCTTGACGGCGCCGCCGCACCACGTCCCAATTCGCTGCAAACGCCCCCAACGGGGCGCCTGGATGTTGGGAGTGAAATGATGGGCGACGACACACTGATCGCGGTGAAGCCGGAGATCGCGGCCACGGCCCATGTCGATGCGGCCAGGCGCCAGGCCATGGCCGAGGCCGCGAAGAACGATCCGGACGGCTTCTGGCGCGGCCAGATGGACCGCGTCGCCTGGATGCGCGAGCCGACGAAGATCAAGAACACCTCCTTCACCGGCGACGTCTCCATCCGCTGGTTCGAGGACGGCATCCTCAACGCCTCCGTCTCCTGCCTCGACCGGCACCTCGAAAGCCGGGGCGACCAGACCGCCTTCATCTGGGAAGGCGACGACCCGAACAGCGACGCCCGCATCACCTACCGCGAGCTGCACGAGCGCGTCTGCCGCCTGGGCAACGCGATGCGCGACCTCGGCGTGAAGAAGGGCGACCGCGTCACCATCTACCTGCCCATGGTGGTCGAGGCCGCCGTGGCCATGCTCGCCTGCGCCCGCATCGGCGCCATCCATTCCGTGGTCTTCGGCGGCTTCTCCGCCGACAGCCTGTCCAGCCGCATCCAGGACTGCGAGAGCACGCTGCTGCTCACCGCCGACGAGGGCCGCCGCGGCGGGCGCCGCGTGCCGCTCAAGACCAATGCCGACGAGGCGCTGAAGAGCTGCCCGACCATCCGGAACGTGATCGTCGCGCGCATCACCGGCGGCGACGTGCCGATGCAGGAAGGCCGCGACCATTCCTGGGAGGCGCTGACCGCCAAGGCCGCCACGGCCTGCGAGCCGGAGCCGATGGAGGCGGAGGACCCGCTCTTCATCCTCTACACCTCCGGCTCCACCGGCAAGCCGAAGGGCGTGCTGCACACCACCGGCGGCTACATGGTCTGGGCCAGCTTCACCCATGACCTGGTCTTCGACTACCGCCCGGGCGAGGTGTACTGGTGCACCGCCGATGTCGGCTGGGTCACCGGCCACACCTATATCGTCTACGGGCCGCTGGCGAACGGCGCGACCTCGCTGATCTTCGAGGGCGTGCCCTCCTGGCCCGACAACAGCCGCTTCTGGCAGGTCATCGACAAGCACCAGGTCAACATCTTCTACACCGCGCCCACCGCCATCCGCGCCCTGATGCGCGATGGCGAGGCGCCGGTGAAGAAGACCTCCCGCAAGTCGCTGCGCATCCTGGGCAGCGTCGGCGAGCCGATCAACCCCGAGGCCTGGCTCTGGTACTACCGCGTCGTGGGCGAGGAACGCTGCCCGATCGTGGACACCTGGTGGCAGACCGAGACCGGCGGCATCCTCATCGCGCCGCTGCCGGGCGCGGTGGCGCAGAAGCCGGGTTCCGCCACCCTGCCGCTGCCCGGCGTGCAGCCGGCCCTGGTGGACGGCGACGGCAACACGCTGGAAGGCGCGACCGAGGGCAACCTCGTGATCACCGATAGCTGGCCCGGCCAGATGCGCACCGTCTTCCGCGACCACGAGCGCTTCATCCAGACCTATTTCTCGACCTTCAAGGGCACCTACTTCACCGGCGACGGCGCCCGGCGGGACGAGGACGGCTACTACTGGATCACCGGCCGCGTGGACGACGTGATCAACGTCTCCGGCCACCGCATGGGCACCGCCGAGATCGAGAGCGCGCTGGTCGCCCATCCCAAGGTGGCCGAGGCCGCCGTGGTCGGCATGCCGCACGACATCAAGGGCCAGGGCATCTACGCCTATGTCACCCTGAATGCCGACGAACAGCCGACCGAGGCGCTGCGCAAGGAGCTCGTCACCTGGGTGCGCAAGGAGATCGGCCCCTTCGCCGCGCCGGACGCCATCCACTGGGCGCCGGGCCTGCCGAAGACGCGCTCCGGCAAGATCATGCGCCGCATCCTGCGCAAGATCGCCGCGAACGAGATCGAGGGGCTGGGCGACACCTCCACCCTGGCCGACCCGACCGTGGTGCAGGACCTGATCGAGACCCGCGTCGGCTGAAACTCCTTCCGGGGGCGGGCGGCCGCCCCCGGAAACCCGCGTCCCGCCCGCGGCGGAGCCGGCCTCCCGCCCTCTTTCTCGCCTCCGGGCAGTTGCGCCCGCCGCCGCCCTGCGCAGGATGGCGGGCGCATGTCAGACACCCCACCCGCCGCGCCCATGGCTCCTACCGCCGCGCAGGTCGGCCACCTGGTCTTCGTCCTGGGCCTCGCCGGCTTCTCCTCCGCCCTCACCACCCGGGCGCTGGACCCGCTGCTGGTCAACGTCGCGGCGGATTTCAACACCACCGTCGAGCGCACGGCCCTGCTCGCCTCGGCCTTCGCGCTGCCCTATGCGCTGATCCAGCCCATCCTCGGCCCCATCGGCGACGCGCTGGGCAAGCGCCTGGTCATGATCCTCTGCGCCAGCCTGCTGGTCCTGGCCCTGGGCTTCGGCGCGCTGGCCCCCAGCCTGCCCACGCTTTTCGTGGCGCGCATCCTGGCCGGGGCGGCGGCGGGCGGCATCACCCCCCTGGCGCTCGCCACCTTCGGCGACAGCGTGCCGATGGCGGAGCGCCAGGTGGCGATGAGCCGCTTCATGGCCTGGACCATCGGCGGACAGGTGGCGGGCGGCGCGCTCTCGGGCTTCCTGGCGGTCCATCTCGGCTGGCGCGGCATCCTCGCCGCCTGCGGCGTGGTGGTGCTGGTGGGCGCGGTGGTGCTGTGGCGCGACAGCCGGCGCCATCCGGCCCCGCCCGCCCGGCGCTTCGACCTTTCCGTCGCGCTCAGCCACTACAAGAGCATCCTCTCCAATCCCAGGGCGCTGCGCCTCTTCGCCGGCGTGGCGGCGGAGGGGCTGCTGGTCTTCAGCATGTTCCCCTTCCTCGCCGCGCTTCTCGACCTGCGCGGCCTCGGCGGCACGGCGGAGGCCGGGATGGCGCTCGGCATCTTCGGCCTGGGCGGCTTCGCCTATGCCGGCCTGGCGCCCCTGCTGGTCCGTGGCATCGGCCAGCCGAACATGATGCGCTTCGGCGGCGCGCTCGCCGGCTGCGGCCTGCTGCTGGTCGGCCTGGCCGGGGCACTGCCGGCGGTGCTGGCGGGAACGCTGCTGCTCGGCCTCGGCTACTTCATGCTGCACAACAGCATCCAGGTCCGCGTCACCGAGGTCGCGCCCAAGGCCCGCGGCTCCGCCATGGCGCTGCATGCCTGCAGCTTCTTCCTCGGCCAGTCGCTGGGCCCGGCACTCTTCGGCGCCGCCCAGGCTTGGATCGGCACACTCCCCAGCCTCGCCGTCTGCGCCGCCGGCATCCTCCTGGTCGGGCTCTGGCTGGCCCATGCCCGCCGTCCGGCGCCACAGGCCTAGAAGGCGGCGCTCGTAGCCCGGGGGGAAGGCTCCGCCTTCGCCCCCGTAACCCCCCATCCGCCAGGACCCTGAGGGTCCTGGACCTCCCGTTCGCTGGCGCCCGCTGATGCCGGATCTCGCCGGGGAGCATGGCTCTCCGGCAGGCTGCCGGTGCCACCCACGCGGACAGGGTGCCTTTCTTCCTTTCGGCAGCCCCGCGCTGCCACCTGCTCCCAGGGATCAGGGCGAAGACTGACGACAACCACGGGAACCCACGAAAGCCCGGGGTCCGGGGACCGGCTTCGGTCCCCGGCGGAGAGGGGGTCCGGCGGGAGAGGCGGCGCCTCTCCCCCGGGGCCGGCCGCGGAAGCTGTCACTCCGGCCACGCCACCTCCTCCAGCAGCCATTCCCGGAACGCCGCCTGGGCCGCCGTCTCGGTGCGGGATTTCAGCCGGGTCAGCCAGTATTCGCCCAGGGTGACCTCTGTGGCGAAGGGCCGCGCCAGCCGTCCGGCGCGCAGGTCGTGCTCGAACATCCGTGCCGGCAGCAGGGCGACGCCCACGCCCTGGGCCGCTGCCTCCGCCATGGTCAGCGAGGAATCGAAGACGAAGCCCCGGATGGCCGGCGGGGGCAGGCCCGCCGCGGCGAACCAGCACTCCCATTCATCGACGCGGTAGGAGCGCAGCAGCACCTCCGGCAGCAGGTCCGCCGGCTGGCGCAGCCGCCAGGCCAGGGCGGGGGCGCAGAGCGGCGAGAGCGGCGCCGCCAGCAGCCGCACCGCCTCCGCCCCGTGCCAGGCGCCGTCGCCGAAGCGGATGGCGCAGTCCAGCCCCTCGCCCGCGAGGTCCACGCGGTTGTTGTTGGTCAGCAGCCGCAGGTCCACGAAGGGATGCGCCGCGCGGAAGCGGGGCAGGCGCGGCAGCAGCCAGCCGGTGACGAAGGTGCCTACGGCGCCGAGCGTCAGCACCTCCCGCAACCGCCCGCCCGCGAAGCGTTCCAGTGTGCCGGAGATCCGCCGGAAGGCCTCGGTCAGCACCGGCAGCAGCGCCTCGCCCTCCTCGGTCAGGGCGAGGCCGCGCGGCAGGCGGCGGAACAGGGTCACTCCCAAGATTTCCTCAAGGCTCTTCACCTGATGGCTGACCGCCGCCTGGGTGACGCGCAGCTCCAGCCCGGCCCTTGTCAGACTTAGATGCCGGGCAGCGGCCTCGAAGGCACGCAGCGCGTTGAGTGGAAGCTGCGAGGGCAACATGGCCGGACCCTTTAGTTTTTCTTGGGGCAATCGCAAGAAACGATCGTTTGCCGGGTCGCGGCTCCCTGCGCAATCTCCGCCCGCCAGCACAGAGGGGAGCGGCACATGATCGGCAGGCGGATGGGCATGGGCGCCATGGCGGCGCTGGGCCTCGGCATGATGGCGGCGGGGCCTTCCGGTGCCCGGGCGGCTTCGGGCGCCGGGAAGGGGCAGGCAGGGGCCGGTTTCAGCGCCCTGCCGGCGGTTTTCGCCGGAATCGAGCGGCGGGTCGGCGGGCGGCTCGGCGTCGCCGTGCTCGACACCGCCACCGGCCAGCGGGCGGGCCATCGCGAGGCGGAGCGCTTCCCCCTCACCAGCACCTTCAAGCTCCTGGCCGCCGCCGCCGTCCTGTCCCGGGTCGATGCCGGGCAGGCGCGGCTGGACCAGCGCATCCGCTACGGGCGGGAGAAGCTGGTGGCCTACTCTCCCGAGACGGAGAAGCACGCAGGCGAGGAAGGCATGACCCTGGCCGCGATCTGCGAGGCCGCGGTCACGCTGAGCGACAACACCGCCGGCAACCTGATGCTGGAGCAGATCGGCGGTCCGGCGGGGCTGACCGCATGGCTGCGCTCCATCGGCGACACGGTGACGCGCCTCGACCGCTGGGAGACCGCGCTGAACGAGGCGGAGCCGGGCGACCCGCGCGACACCACCAGCCCGGCGGCGATGCTGGCCAGCCTGCAAAGGGTGACGCTGGGCGAGGCGCTGTCGGTGGGCGGGCAGGCGCATCTGACCGGCTGGCTGCGCGCCAACAAGACGGGCGACAAGCGCCTGCGCGCCGGTCTGCCGGGCGGCTGGCAGGCGGGCGACAAGACCGGCGCGGGCGAGAGGGGCACCAACAACGATGCCGGCCTGCTCTGGCCGCCAGGGGAAAGCGCGCCGATCCTGGTCGCCGCCTATTCCACCGGCGGCACGGCACCAAGCACGGAACGCGATGCGGCCCTGGCCGAGGTCGCCGCGGCCATCGTTGCCGCGAAGGGTCCCTGAAGCAGGCCGGACCGTCCTGGAGAGGCGCCGCGACGGCCCGGCCATGGCCGCCGCGGCGACCGATGGGGTGACGTGACGAGCGGGGAAAGTATCCCATCCCCGCGCGGGCGGGCGGAATGTGCGGCCCGTGCAGGCCAGGAAATCATGTGTAAGTCAAAATAGTGTAACGTTCATGTACGATTATTAATGTTCTTGTTTCACTCACCATGGTCTGCGGTTTCGTTCGGATGTTTTCTTTACGATACGGTGTGGCTGCTTATTAACGATTGACAGGGGAAAGGCGGGGCGAATAGGCCGACCTCAAAACGCCTTTCCGGCCAGGGATCCCGCATGTCGACAGGTCACATGACGCTGCGTCGTCATTTCCTTCTCTCCACCGCCCTCGCCCTCCCGGCGGCCGCCCTCGGGGCCACCCTGGGAGCCTCTTTCCCGCGACTGCCGGCGGCCGAGGCGGCGGAGCGTCTCGCCCCCGCCCTCGACAGCTACAAGCCCGTCTTCTTCTCGGGCGACGAATGGAACTTCGTGAAGGCCGCCTGCGACCGGCTGATCCCTTCCGATCCGGAAGGCCCCGGCGCGCTGGACACCAACGTGCCCATCTTCATCGACCAGGAGCTGAACGGATCCTATGGCCAGGCGGCGGACTGGTACATGGAGGGCCCCTTCCACCCGGACGCCCCGGCGCTGATGGGCTTCCAGCTTCCCTACGCGCCGCAGGAGATCTAACGCCGCGGCATCCGCGCCACCGGGGCCTTCTGCCAGAAGACCTACCAGAAGGGCTTCGAGGCGCTCGACGACGCCACGCGCGACGCGGTGCTGACGAAGCTGGAGCACGGCGAGATCCACTTCCCGGATTTCGGCGAGCCCCTGCTCAAGGCCGCGGATTTCTTCTCCTTCCTGCTGGGCAACACCCGGGAAGGCTATCTCTCCGACCCGATGTATGGCGGCAACAAGGGCATGGCGGCGTGGAAGATGATCAACTTCCCCGGGGCCCGCGCCAGCTTCCTCGAATGGGTGGGGCAGCACAATGTCCGCTACCCGCTCGGCCCGGTCAGCATCATGGGCGAACGCGCCTGATCCCCGCCCACCTCCGGTGACGCGCCCCTCCCGCTAGGATTTTTCCCATGGCTATCGTCAAGGACGCCGTCGATGCGGTGGTTGTCGGACTGGGCTGGTCCGGTTCGATCATGAGCATCGAGCTGGCCCGCGCCGGTCTCAAGGTCCGCGCCCTCGAAAGCGGTCCCGAGCGGACCAATGCCGGCCACCTCTACCCCAAGCCTGCCGACCAGCTCGCCTATTCCATCCGCCAGAAGGTCTTCGCCCGCCCGCGCCAGATGGCGACGACGGTGCGGCACAACACCGACGAGGTCGCGCTGCCGACCCGCACCTGGGGCGCCTTCAAGCCCGGCAACGGCGTCGGCGGCGCCGGCGTTCACTGGACCGGCGTGCTGATCCGTCCGACGCCCACGGACCTGAAGCTCAAGACCTTCGTCGACCAGGCCTACAAGCCCGGCCAGTTGCAGGAGGACCTGCAGATCCAGGACTTCCCCTTCACCTGGGAGGAAATGGAGCCCTTCATGGACCATTTCGACAAGGTCTGCGGCGCCTCCGGCGCCACGGGGAACCTGCGCGGCCAGATCATGGAAGGCGGCGATCCCTTCGAGGGGCCGCGCTCGAATCCCTTTCCCATGCCGCCGCTGAAGGATACGCTGAACAACACGATGTTCGCCGAGGCGGCGCGGAAGAAGGGCTACCATCCCTTCCCGAACCCCTCCGCCGCGGCTTCAGGGCCCCACACCAACCCCTACGGCGTGCAGATCGCGCCCTGCAACTACTGCGGCTTCTGCAGCGACTACTACTGCCTGAACTACTCCAAGGCCTCGCCGCAGACGACCATCCTGGACGCGGCGCGGCGCCTGCCGAACTTCTCCTACGAGGTCAACGCCCATGTCCTCCGCGTGGACCTGCACGACGACCGCAAGACCGCCAAGGGCGTGACCTATATCGACGAGCAGGGACAGGAAGTCTTCCAGCCCGCCAGCATCGTCATCCTCAGCACCTTCCAGTACAACAACGTGCGCCTGATGCTGCTGTCCGGCATCGGCACGCCCTACGACCCCCATACGGGCGAGGGTGTGGTCGGCCGCAACTATGCCTTCCTGAGCAACGGCGGCACGACGCTCTTCTACAAGGACAAGCACTTCAACCCCTTCGTCGCCGCCGGGCCGACGGGGCAGATGATCAACGACTTCTCGCCCGGCAACTTCGACGCCGCGCCCTATGGCTTCATCGGCGGTGCGAAGCTGCACAGCTCCCAGGCCGGCGGCGCGCCGATCGGCGCCTCGCTGCCCGCCGGGACCCCCGCCTGGGGCGCCGGCTGGAAGAAGGCGATGAAGGACTGGTACGGGCATTCCATGAAGGTCAGCATCTCGACGACCTGCATGTCCTACCGCGGCAACTACCTGGACCTCGACCCGACCTACAAGGACCCCTACGGCCAGCCGCTGCTGCGCATCACCTTCGACTGGAAGGAGAACGAGCTGAAGCTGCAGCGCTTCCTGCGCGAGCGCGTGCTGGAGATCACGAAGGAGCTGAATCCGGACAGCTTCACCGAGAGCTTCCTGAAGATGGATTCGCACTGGGACACGCGGCCCTACATCTCCACGCACAACGTCGGCGGCGCCGTGGCGGGCGAGACGCCGGTGGATTCCGCCATCAACCGCTACCTGCAGAGCTGGGACGTGCACAACGTCTTCGTCCCCGGCGGCAATGCCTTCCCGCAGAACTTCCAGGGCAACCCGACCAGCATGATCGGCGCCATGACCTACTGGTCCGTCAAGGCGATCACCGAGCAGTACCTGAAGAACCCTGGCCCCCTGGTGCAGGCGTGAGGAACGGGGCCATGACCAAGCGGAAACCCCTCCTGCTCGCCGCCGGCCTCCTCGCCGCCCTCGCGGGCCCGGCCCTGGCTCAGCTGGCCCTGGCTCAGACGACACTGGCTCAGACGACACTGGCTCAGCCGGCCCCGGCTTCGTCCGGCCCGGCGCAGCAGCCCTCCGCCGGCGAGAAGGCGCTGATCGAGAAGGGCGCCTACCTCGCCCGCGCCGGTGACTGCGTGGCCTGCCACACCGGGCCGGGCGGCAAGCCCTTCGCCGGCGGCCTGCCGATCGAGAGCGATCTCGGCCGGATCGTCACCACCAACATCACGCCCGACAAGCAGACCGGCATCGGCAACTACACCGAGGCACAGTTCGCCGCCGCGCTGCGCCAGGGCCGGCGAGCCGATGGCACCAACCTCTACCCGGCGATGCCCTACCCCTCCTACCGGCTGATCACCGACGAGGACATGCACGCGCTCTACACCTTCTTCATGAAGGGTGTGGAGCCGGTCGTGAACAGGCCGGAGGAGACGAAGCTCAGCTTCCCCTTCAACCAGCGCTGGGGCATGTCGCTCTGGAACTGGGCCTTCCTGCCCACCGGCACCTTCCAGCCGAACCCGCAGGTGAGCGACGAGATCAACCGCGGCGCCTATCTGGTCGAGGGGCTGGGGCATTGCGGCACCTGCCACACGCCGCGCGCCTTCACCATGCAGGAGCGCGGCTTCACCGCCAGCGACCCGCATTTCCTCGCCGGCACCGAGCTGAACGGCTGGCACACGCCGCAGCTGCGCGCCGGCGGCGAGGCCGCGCGCGGCGTGGCGACCTGGAACGTGCAGGACATCGCCGACTATCTCGGCAAGGGGCGGAACCGCGTCTCCGCCGTCGGCGGCGAGATGAAGTCCGTGGTCGAGCACAGCATGAACTACATGAACGATGCCGACCTGCACGCGATCGGCGCCTATCTGAAGTCGATCCCCAACGCCATGCCGGCGGTGCAGCCCAGGCCGGACGGGCAGCGCCAGACCCAGGCGAAGCTGACCGCGGCGGTCGACCTGACGCCGGGCGAGCGCCTCTATCTCGACAACTGCAACGCCTGCCACTTCGTCACCGGCCATGGCGGGACCACGGTCTTCCCGCGCCTCGACGGAGCCTCCATCGTGAACGCGGAGAACCCCACCGGGCTGATCACCACGATCCTCGGCGGCGCGGCCACGCCCTCGACCGAGCGGGCGCCCTCCGTGCTGCCGATGCCGGGCTTCGCCTTCCGCCTGTCGGACGAGGAAGTGGCGACTCTGGCCAGCTTCGTGCGCAGCGCCTGGAGCAACACCGCCCCCGCGGTGACGGCCGAACAGGTGGCGCGGGTGCGCGCGAACCTGCCGAAGCACCCCGAGCCGGTGCCCCGCACCGGGTTCAGCAACGCTTCCGGCGGCACCAACCCGACCTCCAGCCGGCCGTGACGCGCGGCGCCAGGATGGCTCCTCCATCCTGGCGCCGTTCCCTTGTGGGGCGAGAGGCGGCCCGCCGCGAAGTGCAACGGCCAGGGGCGCCTCCGAGGCCGCGGCTGGCACATCGCTTGCTGCGCCGGACGCACACCACGACAGGACACCGGGCCTTCCCGGTCTTCTGGAACGTCCGGCGCAGCGCCTGACGGGTCCGGCGTCGCGCCTCCCGGGATCAGCCGGCATGCCCGAACAGGCCGTGGAAGCGCCCGAGGAAGCTCCGCAGCCTGTCGCTGGACGGGTTGCCGAAGATCTCCTTCGGCGGCCCGGCCTGGGCGACGCGGCCGCCATCCATGAAGACGACATGGTGCGACACGTCGCGCACGAAGAGCATCTCGTGGCTGACCAGGAGCATGGTCATGCCGCTCTCGGCGAGGTTCTGCATCACGCCCAGCACCTCGGCCACCAGCTCGGGGTCGAGGGCGGAGGTCACCTCGTCGAAGAGCAGCAGGCGCGGCTGCATGGCCACGGCCCGCGCGATGGCCACGCGCTGCTGCTGCCCGCCGGAAAGCTGGTAGGGATAGTGCCCGCGCCGCGGCCCCAGTCCCACGCGGTCCAGCCAGTGCCCGGCGATGTCGCGCGCCTCCGCCTTGCCCTTGCCCAGCACGCGGACGAGGCCGAGCATCACGTTCTCCTCCGCCGTCAGGTGCGGAAAGAGGTTGAAGCTCTGGAACACCATGCCGATGCGGGCGCGCTGGGCGGAAACCGCCGCCTCGCCCATCCGCCGCCGCCGCCCGTTCTCGACGCGGTAGCCGACCGGGTCGCCATCCAGCAGGATCTCGCCGCCATCATGTTCCTCCAGCAGGTTCACGCAGCGCAGGAAGGTGGTCTTGCCGGAGCCGGAGGCGCCGATCAGCGCCACCACCTGCCCCTGGTGCACGTCGAGGTCGATGCCCTTCAGCACCTCGACCGGACCGAAGCTCTTGTGCACGCCACGCGCGCGGAGAAGGGGCTGGGCGCCGTCGCTCTGGCTCATCATCGGGGCTCTCAGTTCCGGATATAGGAGAAACGCCGCTCCAGCAGCGCGCCGATCTGGGCGATGGCGAAGTTGACGATCAGGTAGAGGATGGCGGCGAGCAGGTAGAACTGGATGATCATGTAGTTGCGTGCGATCGCCTGCTGCGTCGCCAGCAGCAGCTCCACCACCCCGATCACCGAGAGCAGCGTGGAGCCCTTCACGATCTCCAGGCAGATGTTCACCCAGGGCGGCAGGGCCCGGCGCACCGCCTGCGGGATGATCACGTACCAGAGCCTCTTCGGGAAGGTCAGGCCGATGGCCTTGGCTGCCTCCATCTGCCCGGCGGGCACGGATTGCAGCGCGCCGCGCAGGTTCTCCGCCACATGCGCCGTGGCGAAGGCGGACAGCGCGATCACCCCGGCGGCGAAGGGCGTCACGTTCACCTTGAACAGCGCCAGCCCATAGAAGGTGAACAGGATCAGCACCAGCACCGGAATGCCGCGCATGAAATCCACATAGGCCCGCGCCAGCCAGCGGAACGGCGCCCAGGCATAGGCGAGCACGGCCCCCATCGCCAGCCCGGCCAGGGTGGCGAGGAGGATGCTGAGCAGCGAGGTGCCGAGCGTCACCTGGAGGCCGGAAAGCAGCGAGAAGCGGGCCAGCCAGGCCTGTTCAAGAAAGAGGTCGAGATCCATCCCCGCCCTCCTTCAGCGGATCACGGCATAGCGGCGCTCGACCTGCCGCAGCAGCAGGGCGATCGCATAGGCGGTGACGAGGTAGAGCGCGCTGGCGGTGAGCCAGGATTCCATCACGCGGAAGGTGTTGGCGTTGATCTGCCGCGCCGTGAAGGTCAGCTCCGGCACCGCGATGGCAGCGGCGAGCGAGGTGTCCTTGAACAGCGAGATCAGGTTGTTGCTGATCGCGGGAAGGGTGATGCGGAAGGTGACGGGCAGGATGACGTAGCGCTGCCGCTGCCAGGGCCGCATGCCGATGGCCTTGGCCGCCTCCATGTACTGCCGCGGCACCGTGCCCAGGCCGGCGCGGAAGACCTCGCACATATAGGCGCCGGCATAGATGGACAGGGTGAAGATGAAGGACTGGACCTTGTCCAGCCCGTAGATGCCCAGTTCCGGCAGGCCGAAATAGATGAAGAAGACCAGCAGCAGCAGCGGCGTGTTGCGGATGACCTCCACATAGGCCCAGACCGGCCAGCTCACCCAGCGCGGCCCATAGACGCGCCCCATGGCGCAGAACAGCCCGATCACCGTGCCGATGGCCAGCGAGGCGATCGCCAGCCCGAGGCCCAGGCCGAGCGCGGCCGCGAAACGGTCCCAGTTCCGCCAGATGACGGACCAGTCGAAGTGATAGTCGATCATGCCTGTCCCGATCGCCCAGGACATTCCCGGCGCGGCCGCGCCGGCCGGGAATGTTCCATCCGTTGGTGTGCATCGCAGCGGGATGCAGGCCCCGCCGGGGCGTTCCCGTCCCGGCGCGGCGGAAGGATCAGGAGAACTCGCTCGGGAAACCGACCTTGGGCGTCGGCAGCTCGATGCCGAACCACTTCTTGTAGGAGGCGGCGAAGTAGTCGAAGTCGACGCCCATCATCGCTTCCTTGTACACGGTGTTGACGTAGTTCAGCCACACCGGGTCGCCGGGCTTGACGGCGGAGGCATAGGAGTTCGGCATCCAGCCATAGCCCGAATCGACGAAGCGGCCGGGCGCCTGCTGCATCAGCCAGCGCGAGGCCGACTGGTCCGACATCGCCGCGTCGATGCGCCGGGCGTTCAGCGCCTGGATCGTGGCATCCGGACTCTCGAAGGCATCCACCTTGGCCTGGGGCAGCGCCTTGTGCACCCATTCCTCCAGGAAGACGTTCTGCATGCCGCCGATGGTCACGGCGCCGCCCGCGGCCTTCAGTTCCTCGAAGTTCTTGTACTTGCCGCCGCGCGCCAGCAGCAGCAGGCTCACGCCCTCGCGGTAATAGGGGATGGTGAACTCCACCTGCTGCGCGCGGCCGCCGGTGACGGTCATCCACTGCACCACGATGTCCACCTTGTCGGTGATCAGGCTCGGGATGCGCGCATCGGAGCCCTGCAGCACGAACTCCACCTTGTCGTAGTCGTCGAACAGGTTCTTCGCCAGCAGCCGGGCGAGGTCGATGTCCATGCCCACCAGCTTCCCGCTCGAATCCTCGAAATGCCAGGGCGGGTTGGTGCTGCCGGTTCCGACGATCAGCTTGCCGCGGTCCTTCACCACCTGCAGCCGGCTCCTGCCCGCCGCCTGGGCATGCGCCGCCCTGGGCGTGAGCAGGCCCAGCCCCGTCCCCATCGCGGCGCCCAGCGCCGACAGGCCGAAAAAGCCGCGCCGGACGAGATTGGCGCGGCTGGTCTGGTCGTCCATCGGATGTCTACCCCCTTGCTGTCCCCCGGAGCCCGGATGCACCGGCCCCGCCAAGGGAAGCAGAGCAAGAATGTCGCCACCTCCACAATGGTCCGCATGCGGATCGGCCGGGAAAGCATCGCCCCCTCCGCCGGTCGCGCTCCACGTTCGGCGTCGTCCCCGGGGGACAAGGCTCCGCCTTTTCCCCCGGACCCCCTTATCCGCCAGGACCCTGAGGGTCCTGGACCTCCCGTTCGTTGGCGCTTGCTGATGCCGGATCGCGCCGGAGAGCCACGCTCTCCGGCGGCCAGCCACGAAGCACGACGCCCGAAGGGGCGGTTCAGGCCTTCAGGTTGGTCCAGTAGGTCCCCTGCATCGGCACGGCGGCGAAGCGCTGGTTCAGCGTGGCCAGCGTGGCGGCGGGGTCGATCCCGGCCGTGGCCTCCGGATGGAACCAGCGTGCCATGGCCTCGATGGCCATGAGGTGGGTCGGCGAGTCGTTGAAGGCGTGCCAGAGCGCATGGGCCCGGCCCTGCTTCACGGCGCTGAGGCCGGAAAGGTGCTGGCTCTCGATCACCTGCGCCAGGCTCGACCGGGCCAGGGCGGGATCGACCCCGGCGCCCAGGCTCACCCCGCCGCGCCCGCCATAGGGGCCGCCGGTGGCGATATAGACATGCGGGTCCTGGGTCAGCACGTATTCCAGGCTGAGCTGGCCGGTTTCGGTGGCGATGCTGTCCGCGCCGATATTGTGCCCGCCGGCGAAGCGGATGAAGTCGTCATAGACCCCGCGGCCCGGGGAGAAGCAGCAGGCCAGCCCGCCGGCATGGGCCTGCATCATCACCCGGGGCCGGTTCTCGCCGATCCCGGCGAGGCGCGCCTGCACCGCCCGCATCCGCGCGCGATAGAACTCCAGGAAAGCACCGGCCTGTTCCTCCCGCCCCAGCAGTTGGCCCAGGATCTCCAGGCTCGGCTCCGTGTCGCGCAGCGGGCGGACAAAGAAATCCACCACCGCCACGGCGACGCCCGCCGCCTCCAGCGGCGCGAAGAAGCTGGCCGCCGCCGTGCCGCCGCCCAGGCTGGCGACGTTGCGGCGGCTCAGCAGCAGCAGGTCCGGCTTCACCGTCAGAAGCTGCTCCAGCACCCCGACCCCGGTGGAGAAGCCCAGCACCGGCAGCCGGTCCAGCGCCGGGAAGCGGCGCAGATAGGCCTGGTACTCCGCCCCCTCGCCCCGGCGCATGTCGTCCGCCCAGCCGACGACGAGGCTGGCCGGGTCGGGATGCAGCAGGTTCAGCACGGCGAGATGGCGCCCCTGGCCCAGGGCGATCCGCCGGGCCGGCTGCTTCAGGGCGATCTCCCGGCCCAGCAGGTCGCGCAGGCGGGGCGCTTCCTGCGCCCGCAGCACCGCGGGCGTCGCCAACGGGGCCGCCATGGCGGAAAGGACCAGGACCAGCCCGTGCCGCAGCACGGTCCGGCGGCGGCGCGGGCAGGGGGAGGGGGGAGAGGATGTCTCGGGCATGGCGCAACGCCTTTCCGGTGGCCACCCGCCCGGCCGGGCGGCGAAGGCCGCGAAGTTGTTGCGAAGCCTTCGCATGAACGGCCGGGCTTGGCCAGGGCCGCCCCCGCCCACTCCCCCGTTACCGCCCTATCATCCTCCCATCATCCCCCTGGGGGCCTGCCCCTCGCCATCCCCGTCCAGCGTCGCCAGGGCCTGGGCGAGATCGGCGATCAGGTCGTCCGGGTTCTCGATGCCGATGCTCAGCCGCACCAGCCCGTCGGTGACGCCGATCCGCGTCCGCAGCTCGGCCGGCACACCGGAATGGGTGGTGGAGGCCGGATGACTGATCAGCGACTCCGTCCCGCCCAGGCTGACCGCCAGCTTGAAGACCCGCAGCGCGTTGAGCATGCGGAAGGCCTCGTCCTGCCCGCCCCGCAGCTCGATGCTGAAGGTCGAGCCGGGGCCGCTGCACTGCGCCGCATAGACCCGCCGCGTGGCCTCGTCGCCCCGGTCCGGCCCCAGCGCATGAACCCGGCTCACATGCGGATGCCCGGACAGGAACTCCGCCACCGCCTCGGCATTGGCCGCCGCCGCCCGCATCCGCAGCGACAGCGTTTCCAGCGAGCGGCCGATCATCCAGCAGGAATGCGGGTCGAGCTGCGTGCCGATGGCGCCGCGCAGCAGCCGCACCGGTTGCAGCACCGCGCGTGATCCCAGTGCCGCGCCGGCGATCAGGTCGCTGTGCCCGCCGACATACTTGGTCAGCGAATAGAGCGAGATATCCGCCCCCTGCGCCAGCGGTGTCTGGAAGACCGGGCCGAGCAGGGTGTTGTCGCAAAGCAGCAGCGGACGCTTTCCGCCCTGGGCCGCCGCGATGCGCTCGGCCTCCGCCCGCAGCAGGGCGAGGTCCACCAGCGTGTTCAGCGGGTTGGACGGGGTCTCCGCCAGGACCATCGCCACCGGGCCGCGCGCCATGGCCCGTTCCGCCGCCGCCCGCACGGCACCGGCATCGGTGCCCTGGGAGAAGCCCTCGGCCAGGATACCGTATTCCGCCAGGGTGCGGGCCAGCAGCGTTTCCGTGCCGCCATAGAGCGGCTGGCTGTGCAGGATGACCTGCCCCGGCCGCGCATGGGCCAGGATGGTGGTGGCG
Source organism: Roseomonas sp. TAS13 (assembly GCF_001950415.1). Lineage (NCBI taxonomy): Bacteria > Pseudomonadati > Pseudomonadota > Alphaproteobacteria > Acetobacterales > Roseomonadaceae > Roseomonas > Roseomonas sp. TAS13. Next base: position 9,230 of record NZ_BDLP01000026.1, on the reverse strand, counting down.
ATCGCGGCCATGCCGGAGGCGAAGAGCAGCCCGCCCTCCGCCCCCTCGTAGAGGGCCAGCCGCTCCTCCACGATCTCGCTGTTCGGGTGGTTGAAGCGGGAATAGACCAGCCCCGCCCCGCCCTCCGGCGCCGGCTTGCGCCCGGCCACCACGTCGAAATAGTCCCGCCCTTCCTCCGCCGAGCGGAAGACGAAGGTGGAGGTGAGGAAGACCGGCGGCTTCACCGCGCCTTCCGACAGGGCCGGGTCGTAGCCATAGCCCAGCATCAGCGTTTCGGGGCTCAGCCGGTGGTTGCCGAGCATGGTCTTGTGACTGCGGTCCTGAGCCATGCGCCTCGCCTTTCCGCCGTGGAAGCCGCGAGCATACCAGGAAACCCGGCCCGCGCCGCCGTTCCGGGCGGCGCCGGACCATGCCCGGGGGCGGGGCGCAATTCACATCGCGGTGGGGCGGGCCAAGGGAGTCAGGGGCCAGGGGTCAGGGCGCCTCGACCAGGGAGACGCCGTTGCGCGCCACCACCCGGCCGCGCTTGACCACGAGGCGCCGCGGCGGGCGGGCGGCCACGGCCTCGGCCAGCGATTCCCCATCCACCAGCACGAGATCCGCCCGGCAGCCGGGCTCGATCCCATAGCCCTCCAGCCGCATCACCCTGGCGCCGCCCCGGGTGCAGATGTCCAGCGCCATCTCCACCTCCTCGTCCCGGCGGAAGTTGTTGCGCAGCCCGATCAGCATCGCGCGCTCCAGCATGTCGGCATTGCCATAGGGGCCCCAGGTGTCGCGGATGCCGTCGGAGCCCGCGCAAAGGCGGATGCCCAGGCCGCGCAGCGTGGCGGCGGCGGGCACCGGGCGACTGGCGGGCGCGGTGGTGGCGATGGCGATGTCCAGCGCCGCGATCCGCTCCAGCAGCGGGTTCACCAGCGCCGGGTCCGGGTCGCCCAGGCAGAAGGCATGGCTCACCGTCACCCGCCCCTCCATGCCCAGCGCCCGGGTGCGCTCGATGATCAGATCCAGGCTGAAGGCGCCGAGCTGCCCTGGCTCGTGCAGGTGGATGTCCACCGGCCTGCCGAAGCGCTCGGCCAGGCCGAACACCACGTCGAGCTGCCCCTTCGGGTCGCGGTCGATGGCGCAGGGATCGAGCCCGCCCACCACATCCGCGCCCATGCGCATCGCCTCCTCCATCAGCGCCGCCACGCCCGGGCGGACCATCAGCCCGGATTGCGGAAAGGCGACGGTCTCGATCTCCATCACCCCGGCATAGGCGGCCCGGGTGGCGAGCACGCCCTCCATGCCCGCGAGGCCCACCGCGTCGTCCACATCCACATGCGTGCGGATATGCGTCGTGCCCATGCGCAGCGACTGCACCACCTGCCGCGCCGACTGGCGGGCCGGGTCGATGTCCCATTCCTTCTTCAGCCGCCGCTCGGTCTCGATCTTGTCGATCAGCCGCGGCCCGGCCTGGTGCCGGCGCCAGCCCATGCCCCAGAGCGACTTGTCGAGATGGGTGTGCGCCTCGACGAAGCCGGGGACCAGCAGCGCCCCGGCGCCATCCTCCACCGGCACGCCAGGCGCCTCCAGGGGGGCATCCGGCCCGCCGCCCCATCCGGCCACGCGCCCGTCGCGGACCAGCACGTCGGTGGCCTCGCCCCCCATGGGCCGGACGTTCCGGAGCAGCAGGTCATGCGTCATGCGGGCGTTTCCTCCAGGCGGGACGTGGCGATCCGCAACTTCCGGGCCACTGGATCGCAGGCCGCCATGAAGCGCCGGCCATGCCCCGGATTCAAGCCGCCGCGCCGGAACCCCAGGAGAGGCGCGGTCGACGGCATCCCGGCGCCTTCTGTATAGGATTCCGCCGCACCGACCCCGCCCCGGCCCGGCGGCGATGCCGAGGGAACGAGACATGAGCGACACCGCCAGCATCGGTATCACGGAAAGCCTGGGCTTCGACTTCGCCGCCCTGTCGCCGCGCGAACGCTACAAGATCCTGATCGGCAGCGTCGTGCCGCGTCCCATCGCGCTGGTGACGACGATCGGGGCGGACGGGCGCGCGAACGCGGCGCCCTTCTCCTTCTTCAACTGCCTCTCCGCCGATCCGGCCATCGTGGCCCTGGGCATCGAGTTCCGCGCCGACGGCTCGCCGAAGGACACCGGCCGCAACATCCGCGACACGGGCTGCTTCACCGTCAACATCGTCTCCGACGCACTGGTGGAAGCGATGAATGTTTGTGCCACGCCCTTCGATCCGGGTGTGGACGAATTGGCCGAGGCCGGGCTGGAGATCCGCCCCGGCCATGCCGTCGCCTGCCCCTGGATCGCCCGCGCCCCCGCCGCGCTGGAATGCCGCCTGCATTCCTTCCTGGAGATCGGCAATTCCCGCGAGATCGTGCTGGGCGAGGTCCTCCACGCGCATCTGCGCGCCGACGCGGTGGACGGGCGCCTGCACATCGATCCCGCAATCATCGATGCCGTGGGCCGCATGGGCGGCCATGGCTATGCCGGCACCCGCCAGCGCTTCGACCTGCCCACCATGAGCGCCGGCGACCACGCCGCCGGGCGCGTGCCGGCGCGGCGCGAAGGCTGACGGGACCACGCCGCCCCGCTGGCGTGCCGCCGGGCTCAGGCCCGCTGGCGGTGGGAGCCGTGCGCCGGCCGCGGCAGGCCAAGGCTGCCGCGGAAGGTGCCGTCGCCGCCATACTCGGTCTGGAACAGGCCACGCCGCTGCAACTCCGGCACCAGCCAGTCGAAGGCCTCGTAGGCCGGCGCCGGAAGATGGGAGGCCATGATGTTGAACCCGTCGCAGCCGCGCGCGGCGAACCAGTCCTCCATCAGGTCGGCCACGTCGGCGGCCGTGCCCACCACGAGGTTGTGCCCCGAGGCGCCGGCCACGATCTGATAGAGCCTGCGGATCGTCATGCCCTCCTGCCGCGCCATCCGCACCAGCTTCTCGTGCCCGCTCTTGACCGCGTTGCTGTTCTCCAGCGGCGCGGGCAGCGGCCCGTCCAGCGGCAGGCCGGACAGGTCGCCGAAGGACGACGCCAGCATCGGCAGGCCCAGGCATTCGTGGATCAGGTCCTGGAGCTGCGCGAACCTGCCCTCCGCCTCGGCACGCGTGCGCCCCAGGATCGGCATGATGCCCGGCATCACCAGCATGCTGTCCGGGTCGCGCCCCGTGCCCGCGGCATGCGACTTGACGCTACCGTAGAAGGCAACGGCATCCTCGCGCGACTTCTGCGCGGTATAGATGATGTCCGCGATGCGCGAGCCCAGCACCTGCCCGGGCCCCGAGGACCCCGCCTGCGCGATCACCGGATAGCCCTGGATCGGCCGCGCGACGTTCAGCGGCCCGGCCACGCGGAAATGCTCGCCCTCATGGCGCAGGTTGTGCAGCTTCGCCGGATCGAAATAGCGGCCCGAGGCCTTGTCGCGGATAAAGGCGTCGTCCTCCCAGCTATCCCAGAGGCCGAAGACGACATCGACGAACTCCTCGGCCCGGCGATAGCGGTTCCCGTGCGCCAGCAGCCGGTCGCTGCCGAAGTTGTGCGCCTCCTGCTCGCTCCAGGATGTCACGACGTTCCAGCCCACCCGGCCGCCGCTGATATGGTCGAGCGAGGCGAACTTGCGCGCGATGTGATAGGGCTCGTTGTAGGTGGTCGAGGCGCTGGCCACGAAGCCCAGCCGCTCCGTCACCGCCGACAGGGCGCCGATCAGCGTCAGCGGCTCGAAGACGTCGATGCGGGCGAGATAGCTCAGCTCGTCGTCGCTCTTGGCGGAATGGCGCACCGCGATGCCGTCCGCCCAGAACATGAAGTGGAAGCGCGCCCGCTCCGCCGCCTGGGCCAGGCGCTTCCACAGCGCGAAGTCCATGGCCGCGGTCTCCTGCGCGTCGGGCATCCGCCAGCCCGCCGAGTGCGCGCCGTTGGCCACGATGTTCAGCCCGAGCTTCATGTCGCGACGATGGCCGCTCATGCCGTATCTCTCCGAATGTCCTGGTCGGGGCAGCGTGCCGGCCTCCGCGCCCGGCCCGCGGACGCCGGGCCGCCGAGGCCGGGCGGACAGCCGCCCGTCCCACGGACCGGTTTCCCCGAAATCCTGGTGGAGCCGCGATGCGCCGGTGTCGTCCTGTCCCTGGACGGAGCCTAGGGGCGGCGGGCACTTGCCGTCAAAGTACCAGTGATGCCAGGGTTCATTCCAAAAGGTTATGAAAGAGGCCCGGCATGAACCTGCGCCAGTGCGAGATCTTCCGCGCGGTCATGACCAGCTCCTCCATCACCGGCGCCGCCGATCGCCTGGGCATCACCCAGCCAGCGGTGAGCAAGATGCTGGCGCAGATGGAGCGCGATCTCGGCTTCCCGGTCTTCCTGCGCGAACGCCGCCGCCTCGTCCCCACGCCCGAGGCGCAGGCCCTCTTCAAGGAGGTCGAGCGCGCCTTCCTGGGCCTGGAGCACCTGACCCGCTTCGCGCGCGACCTGAAGGGGCTCAGGCAGGGGCATCTCGTCCTTGGCGCGCCCTATGCCGCGGCGGCGGGCTGGCTGCCCGGGGTGGTGGCGGGCTTCCTGCGGCAGCATCCGGGCCTGTCCCTGTCGCTCCGCACCATGGACTCGCTCTCGGTCGCGCAATCCCTGGTGGCGGGGCATCTCGACCTCGGCCTGGTGCAGTTCGAGGTCCCGGCCCAGGCCCTGCACCGCGAATGCCTCCTGTCCGTGGAGGCGGTCTGCGTGCTGCCCCCCGGGCACCCCCTCGCGGCGAAGCCCAGCCTCGGCCCGCCGGACCTGCGCGACGAGCCCCTGGTGGCCCTGGCCGCAGCGGACCGCTACCGCCAGCGGCTGGAGGCCGAGCTGGCGGCGCATGGCATCGCGCCCCGCATCCGGGTGGATGCGCCGCTCGCCTCGGCGGCCTGCGCCCTGGTGATGGAGGGCATGGGCATCGCCCTGGTGGACCGCCTGACCGCCGAGGACAACCGCCCCCGCGGCATCCTCCTCCGGCCCTTCGCGCCGCGCCTCGCCGAAGACCTGACGCTCCTCACCCCCACGCGCCGCCCCGCCTCCCTCGCGGTCGCGCGCTTCGCCGCCTTCCTGAAGGCGCATTTCCAGGGCGCGTCCAGGCCGGCGCCAGCCTGATCCGGATGGCGGAACGCACCGGCCCACGGGCCTGCAAGGGTCTGGGCGTCACGCTCCGTGGCCAGCCCCCGGGGGACAAGGCGCCGCCTTTCCCCCGGCCCCCCCATCCGCCAGGACGCTGCGCGCCCTGGACCGGGGGGGGCTCGCGGCAACCGTCGGCCCGAAGGTCCGATCCCACAGCACGGACGGATACGGCAGCGCCGGAAAAGAAAGAAAACCTCCCGGGCCACGCGCCCCCCGCCGCACGGGGCGGGCACGGCCCCCAAACACCCCTTGCTTCCCGGACCCACCCCAGACTATAGGAATAAAATCAACACACCGCTTCGCCGCCGCGCGATTCACCGCGCCTGCACCAGCATGACCCGGGTGATCCCCGGCCTGCCGGCCATCGCGTCGTCCGGACGGATAAAAGGCTAAAATCCTAAAGTGCCAAAGCTTCGAAGTGGCACGGCCGGCGGCTTACCCTGGCCCGCGCAGGAAACCCGCCCCTGCGATTGCCAGCCCCGGAGAATCTGTTTCTAGTGCCGCGCCCGCACCGGGCCGGCCGCACGCACCACGCGCGTCGCCGCCGTCCCGGTGCGCGGGCGGTTGTCTGGCGCGCGGGGTGACGGAATGGGTGGCTTGGTGATCAGCGGCGGCCGGGTTGTGGACCCGGCGAGCGGGATGGATGCCGTGGGCGACGTGGCCCTGATCGACGGCAAGGTCGCCGCCCTGGGCACCGGGCTGGGCGGCGCCGAGCGTGTGATCGACGCGACGGGGCTCGTGGTCGCGCCGGGCTTCATCGACCTGCACGCGCATGGCCAGTCCATCCCCGCCGACCGCATGCAGGCCTTCGACGGCGTGACCACGACGCTGGACCTGGAAGCCGGCGTGATGCCCGTCGCATCCTGGTACAGGCGCCAGGCGGCGGAAGGGCGCATCCTGAACTACGGTGCCGCCACCAACTGGGCCTTCGCCCGCATCGGCGCCATGGTCGGCACCAACGAGGAATCCTCGCTGGAGGCCTTCGGCCGCGCCATGCGCGACCGCCGCTGGATGGACAACATCGCGACCGAGGCCGAGGTCGCGGGCATCATCGACCGCATCACGCAGGGGCTCGACGAGGGCGGCATCGGCATCGGCATCCTCAACGCCTACGCGCCCGGCGCCGGCGTGCAGGAACTGGTCGAGGTCTGCCGCCTCGCCGCCGCGAAGAACGTGCCGACCTTCACCCATGTCGCCTACATGGCGCGCATCGATCCGCAGAGCGCGGCCGAGGCCTATATCCGCCTGATCGGCTATGCCGCGGCGACCGGCGCGCACATGCACATCTGCCACTTCAACAGCTCCAGCAAGACAGACATCGCCCGCTGCTACGATCTGGTGCGCAACGCGCAGCTCAAGGGGCTGAACATCACCGTCGAGGCCTATCCCTACGGCACCGGCTCCACCGTTCTGGCGGCGGCCTTCTTCAGCGACCCGCATTTCGAATCCCGCAACGGCCTCGGCTACGATTCCGTGCAGCGCGTGACGGACGGCCACCGCTTCCGCGATCGTGACGAACTGCTGGCGGCGCAGGCCGAGGACCCGTCGCAGCTCGTGCTCTGGCACGTGCTGGACACGGAGCACAACGAGCGCCACCGCGAGCTGCTGGACATGGCCGTGCTCTACCCGGACGGCGCCATCGCCTCGGACGCGATGCCCTGGTCGATGCCGGATGGCAGCACCTACACGGGCGATGCCTGGCCGCTGCCGGAGGAAGCGACCTCCCACCCGCGCTCCGCCGGCTGCTTCACGCGCTTCATCCGCCGCTGGGTGCGGGAGCGCCAGGCGGTGCCGCTGATCGAGGGCATCCGCAAGGTCTCGCTGATCCCGGCGCAGATCCTGGAGGCCAGCACGCCCGCCATGGCCGGCAAGGGCCGCCTGGCCGTGGGCGCCGACGCCGACGTCGTGGTCTTCGACTACGACACGCTCAGCGACAGGGCGGAGTTCACCGCGATGAACCGCCCGGCCGAGGGCGTGCGCCACCTGATCGTCAGCGGCGTGCCGGTGATCGCCGACGGCGTGATGGACGTGGCGGCGCGGCCCGGCCGGCCGGTGCGCCGCCCCGCCATCACGCGCTGAGCGGCATGCCCGTCCCCGTCCTGCTCGTCGCCGGCTTCCTGGGGGCGGGCAAGACCACGGTGGTGAACCACCTCCTGGCCCATGCCGGGGGGCGGCGCATCGCCGCGGTGGTGAACGACTTCGGCGCGATCAACATCGACGCGGAACTGGTCGCCGGCGCCAGCGACGGCGTCGTCAGCCTGTCCAACGGCTGCATCTGCTGCTCGCTGGAAGGCGACCTGCTGCGCACGCTGGCCACCCTCCTGCGGCGCGACCCGCGCCCGGAGGCCATCGTGATCGAGACCAGCGGCGTGGCCGAGCCCTCGGACATCGTCCGCAACCTCATGGACCCGGTGATCTGGCGCGAGGCGCCGCTGGAGACCGTGCTCTGCGTGGTGGATGCGACGGCCACGTCGGAGGCGCTGGAGGACCCGCTGTTCCGCGCCCAGCTCCGCGCCGCCGATGTGGTGGCGCTGAGCAAGGTGGACCTCGCCGAGGACGCCGACCGTGCCAGGGTCCGCGCCGCCGTGAAGGCGCAGCGCCCTGCGGCGCTCGCCGTCGATGCGCCGCAGGGCCGGGTGCCGCTGGAACTCCTCTTCCCGGACGACCCGGCGCATGTTCCCGCGCCGCGCGATCCCGGCCGCCGCCGCCCCGTGGCCGACCGTTTCGAGACGCTGAGCTGGACCTCCGACCGGCCTCTCTCGCTGCCCCGGCTGCAACAGGCCATCGCCCGCCTCGCGCCCCGCCTCGCCCGCGCCAAGGGGCTGTTCGAGACCGTGGAGCAGCCAGGCCGCCAGTTCCTGTTCCAGCTCGCCGGCGGCCGCGCGACCCTGGCCCCGGCCGGAGCGCCGCCGCCGGACCTGCCCCGGGCGCGGATCGTGTTCATCGCGGAGATCGGCGCCCTTTCCGCCGCCGAGATCGAAGGGGCAATGGAGGCCTGCACCGCCGGGACAGGGTGACACGAGCGGACCGTTCCGCTTCATGGCAGCACTCTCCCCGGGCCTAGCCTCAGGCGCGGCGCCCGCTCAGCCCAGCGCCGCCAGCACGGCGGCGGCGGTGTCCGACCAGGGCACCGGGCGGAAGCCGTCGCGGATATCGGCCTCCAGGGCGGCGAGGTGTTCCGGATTCCCGATCAGGGCACGGGCGGCGGCGGTGGCGCCGGTGGCGTTGTCCGGGTCGAGATAGGCGCAGAAGCGTCCCCCGGCCTCCGGCACCGAGGCGCGGTCGGAAGCGAGGCAGGCCCGCCCGAAGCTCAGGCTTTCCGTCACCGGCAGGCCCCAGCCCTCGTAGAAGGAGGGAAAGAAGGTGAAGCGGCAGTCGCGATAGAGCAGGCGCAGGTCGGAATCGCTCGGCGAGCCGGCCAGGACCAGCTTGCCGCCGAGATTCGCCGTGTTGCGGATCTGGCCGAGCAGGTCCTGCACCAGCCAGCCGGCCCCGCCGGCGAAGACCAGGCGCGGCACCTCCCGCTCCGGCATCTCCTCCAGCAGCCGCCGCCAGACGCGGAAGGCGAGCGCGTGGTTCTTGCGTGCCTCGATCGTGGACACGAAAAGGACATAGCCCGGGTCGCCCGGTGGCGGCGGCACGGCGGGCACGGCCTGACGCGGGGCGCCGAAGCCGGTGCCGATAGGGAAGGCGGTGATGCGCGGCGCCGGGGCGATGCCCTGTTCCGCCACCCATGCCGCCGCGTCGCGCGCCGTGGCCCCGGAGATGGCCAGCACATGGTCCACCTGCGGCAGGGTGCGGCGCAACCAGGGGCCGAAGACCCGCATCAGCCCCGGATCGGTCCATTCCGGGTACTTCACCGCGATCAGGTCATAGAGGACCAGGGCGATGCGCAACCCGCTGCGCGCCTTCATCCGCCCCAGCACCGGGCCGTAATCCGGATGCGCCCAGGGCGCGCCGGGGATCAGCAGCGTGTCGCCCGGCCCGGGCTCCACGGCCGCGCGCTCCGGCGCCTTCGCGCTTCCGCCCTTGCCGGGGCGCGGCAGGGGGCGTGGCAGGGGGCGTGGCAGGGCGCCTGCCACGCCGCGCAGGGCC
>NZ_BDLP01000025.1:0-25990 GCF_001950415.1 Roseomonas sp. TAS13 | reverse complement strand
CCGCCCGCCGCCCCGGCAGCGCGGCGAAACCCCGCCGCAGCAAGGCCGAGGCGGCGCCCCAGGCCCTGCTGCCGGCGCCGGACAAGAAGGGCTAGGCGCGGAGCGGTCCGCCCTCCCGGCAAAGGGCGGCCCGCTCAGGTGCGGATCGAGTTGCCTCCGTCCACCGTCAGCGTGGCGCCGGTGACGTAGCTGGCCTTGCCGGAGCAGAGGTAGAGCACCGCCGCGGCGGCATCGTCGGGGCCGCTGGTGCGGCCCAGCGGGATGCGGGTCAGCATGTTGGAGACGTATTCGTCGCTCAGCGGACTGACCTCGCTGCCCGGGGCGAAGCCGGGCTCGACCGCGTTCACGCGGATGCCGCGCGGCGCGAAATCCAGGGCGAGCCCCTTGGTGAGCCGGTCCAGCGTGGTCTTGGAGGTGCAATAGGCGACGCGGGCCGGGTTCATCTTCCGCGAGGCGCCGGAGGAGATGTTGACGATGCAGCCCTGCACGCCCTCCGCCACCATCAGATGCGCCACCTCCCGCGACAGGATGAAGACGGCGCGGACATTGACGCCGAAGACCCGGTCCCATTCTCTGGTCGGCAGGTCGAAAAGGTCGCCGCCGGGATAGATGCCGGCATTGTTCACCAGGATGTCCACCCCGCCCCAGCCCGCCTTCACATGGGCGGCGAGGTCGCGGATCGAGGCTTCCTCCATCAGCTCCGTCCGGTGGAGCATGACACGCTCCTCCGGCAGGGCCAGTTCCTCGGCCAGGGATTCCAGTGCCTCCGCCCGGTTGTCGGACAGGCAGAGGCGCGCGCCCTCGCGGGCGAAGGCCCGGGCGATCCAGCGTCCGTAAATGCCCCCGGCCCCGGTGACGATGACGCGCTTGTCCTGGAATTCCATCATGCCGAGTCCGGTTGGGAAAAGGGCGCGCAGCATGGTCCCGTGCAAAGGGTCCTGCCAGGGGGATGGGAGCGGGGAGGGCAGGGGCATCCCTGCAAAGGCAGCGGGGCAGGCGCGCAGGCAATTAGATTGCTACCTATTAGCTTTGCCCCTAGCTAACGTCCCATGTGCAGCGAGCGATCCCGCCTGGCCGCCGAGTTCGGGCGAGACCTCTTCCGCGCCGGCCAGCTCTGGCGGCGGGAGATGGATCTCGGCATGCGCCGTCTCGGCCTTTCGGACGGGACATGGCGGCCCCTGCTCTATCTCGGCCGCATGGGCGGCGGCATACGGCAGACGGACCTGGCCGCTGCCCTGGGGATCGAGGGGGCATCTCTGGTGCGGCTGCTGGATGCGCTGGAGCGGGGCGGGCTCCTGCGCCGGCATCCCGATCCGGAGGACCGGCGTTCCAAGGTGCTGCAACTGACCGAGTCCGGGCAGGAGACCGTGGAGCAGATCGAGAGCGCCTATGAGGGCGTGAGCCAGCGCCTGCTCGTCCAGATCGACGAGCAGGAGCTGGAGCTGTGCCTCCGCGTGTTCCGCAAGGTCGAGCTGACCCTGCGCGGCCCCGGCACGACCATGGAGAGCGGCCCGGATGATGGCCTCTCCGGGGAGGTAGGGGCATGAGCGCCGCGGAAGGCAGCGCCGGCACGGCCCGCAGCAACGCCACCGGTGCGGACAGTACGGCGGGCGGCATCCTGGCCGCCATGGGCCGCCGCTTCCGGCCGCGCCTGCCCGCATGGCTCATGGGCTGGAGCCATATCCTCCGCACCCTGCTGGCCTTCAGTATCGCGCTCTATGCCGCCTATGCGCTGGAGCTCGACAGCCCCTCCTCGGCCGGCCTGACGGTGCTGATCGTGGCCAGCGCCTCGCGCGGCGCGGTGCTGTCCAAGAGCCTCTACCGCGCCGGCGGCACGGTGGTCGGCGCGCTCGCCTCGATCACGCTCGTCGCCTGGTTCGCCCAGGCCCCATGGCTCTTCATCCTGGGCTTCTCCCTCTGGCTCGGCCTCTGCACCTTTGCCGCCTCGCTGCTGCGCTACTTCCGCAGCTATGGCGCGGTGCTGGCCGGCTACACCATCGCCCTGATCGCCCTTTCCGCGGTGCAGGACCCGGACAACGTCTTCCACCTCGCCACCGCGCGCATCGCCGTGGTCAGCCTCGGCATCCTTGTCACGGCGGTGGTCTTCCTGGTGACGGATCTTGGGCCGCGGCGCGGCGAGGTCCGGGCCGGGATCACCCGGCTGGTGGCGGCGGTGGCGGCGGTGACGCGCCAGGCCCTGATGCGGGAGGATGCGGCCACCGTGCGGGCCGCGCGCAGCAAGGTCGTCGGCGAGCTGAGCGCCCTGGACCAGACGGTGGAATTCGCCTCGGTCGAGGATACCGGCTTCGGCCGCCATGCCGATGGCGTGCGCCTTGCCGTGGCGGAGCTCTTCGCGGTGCTGACAGCCAGCCAGCGCACCGCCCGCCTGCTCGCCGATCCCGCGCTGGCGTGGGAGCCGCAGGTCCCGGCCACGCGGCAGCGGCTGACCGGCCTGATGGACCGCCTGGCCGCGCTGGCGCCCGATACCCCCCTCGACGCGCTGCGCAGCGACATCCACGCCGCCCAGGCGGAAACGGCCCGGGCCACGGCCACCTGCCGCGACCTGCCGGTGCTGGTGGCGCTGGAGCGTGCCGATGCGATGCTGCGGCAGCTCGTGCGGATCATGGACACCCTGACCGACCTGCGCGACGACACGCCTCGCACCCCGGCCCTGCAGCTGCGGATCTATGCCAACCCGGTGACGGCGGCGCGGAACGGGGTGCGCGCGGCGCTGGCCGTTTTCCTCGGCGGTGCCTTCTGGCTGGTGAGCGGCTGGTCCTCGGGCGCCAGCACCCTGGTCATGCTGGGCCCGATGTGCGCCCTGCTGAGCACGACGGACAGCGCGGCGGCGGCCAGCATCGGCTTCTTCAAAGGGCTGATCATCGCCATCCCCGTGGGGCTGATCGTCGCCTATGCGATCCTGCCGATGATGAACAGCTTTCCGCTGCTGCTGCTGAGCACGTTGCCTTTCGTCGCGCTTGGCGTGTGGCTCAGCCAGCGGCCGAAGACGATAGGTCTCGGCACCGCCTTCCAGATCTTCTTCATGGTGACGGTGTCACCGGGCAATCCGATGAACTACCAGCTTTCCAGCGCCCTCGATGGCGCCTTCGCCAACCTGATCGGCGGCTTCTGCGGCGTGCTGGCCTTCCGCGTGCTGCTGCCGCCCGACCCGGTGGCCGAGGCACAGGTGCTGCAGCGCTCGCTCGTGCGGGCGGTGCGGCGGCTGGCGAGGGGCCGCCTGATGCCCTGGCTGGTCTGGGAGCACCTGCAGCACCAGAAGCTGGTCCGCCTGTCGCGGCGTCTGGCGGCGGTGGCACCGGCGCGGCGCGGCGATGCCATCAGCGACGGCGGCAGCGCCGTGCTGATCGGGCGGGCGCTGATCCGTGCCCGGCTGATCGCCAGCCGTCCGGACATGCCACCCGCCGGGGCCACCATCGTGGCGCGGGCGGTGGGAGCCTTCGGGCGTGTCGATACTGCGCCGGCCGAGGTCGCTGCCGAGGCGCGGCGCGCCACCGCCGAACTCACGGCCCTGGACGGCGCGAACGCCGTGGTCTTCCACGCCGCCGCCATGCTCAGCGAGGCCGCCGCGATCCTGACGGAACGCGCGCACTTCTTCCTGATCGGCCAGGACTGGCTGGCGGAGCCGCCGGGTAAGGGCCTGCCTCCAGGAAGCCAGGGCGGAAGCGGAGGCGGTGCGCCCGCCGTGGCGCGGGGGGCGGCCTGATGCTGGCGGAAATCAGTATCGGCGGCGTCTACCTGGCGCCGATCGTGGTCGAGGGGCTGCTCGCCCTGGCGATCTTCGCCCTCTGCCGCTCCGTCCTCGGCCGCCTGGGCGTGCTGGGCCGGATCTGGCACCCGGCACTTTTCGAGGTCTGCCTTTTCCTTTCCATCGTCTCCCTGCTCGTGCTGCTCCGGTAGAGAAAATGAGATTCCTGCAATCCGCCCTCCGAGTCCTGATCACCCTGGCGGCGGTCGTCATTGCCGGCGTCCTCGTGGTGATGCTGTGGCAGTCCTACATGCTCTCACCCTGGACCCGTGACGGACGCGTCCAGGCCCAGGTCGTGAACGTCGCCTCTGAGGTGGCCGGCACCGTCGTGGACGTTCCGGTGCAGGACAACCAGTTCGTCCACAAGAACGACGTGCTGTTCCAGGTCGATCCCACCCGCTTCCGCCTTGCCCTGGCGCAGGCCCAGGCCGCGCTGGAAAGCGCGCAGAACCAGTTGAGCTTCGCCCGGTCCGAATCCCGGCGGCAGCAGCGGCTGACGGTCTATGCCTCGGAGGAGGCCAGGGAGAAGGCGGAGAACACCATGCGGGTGGCCGAGGCCACGCTCGACCAGGCCAAGGCGTCGCTGGATGTGGCCAAGCTGAACCTCGCGCGTTCGACCGTGGTGTCGCCGGTGAACGGCTATGTCACGCATCTGCGGCTACGGGCCGGCGCCTATGTCAGCACGGGCGTCGCGCAGATGGCCGTGGTGGATGCGGATTCCTTCTGGATCGAGGGGTATTTCGAGGAAACCAAGCTGCACGCGATCCGCCCTGGCGACCCGGCCCGGATCCGGTTGATGGGCTACGACACGCCCTTCGAGGGGCGGGTGGAGAGCATCGGGCGCGGCATCGCGGATTCCAACGACGCCACCAACAACCGCGGGCTGCCGGCGGTGAACCCGGTCTTCACCTGGGTCCGGCTGGCGCAGCGTATCCCGGTCCGGGTTTCCATCAGGGATCTGCCGCCGGAGGTGACCCTGGTGGTGGGCATGACGGCCTCGATCGATGTCGGGCCGGAAAGCGAGCAGCGTTCGGGCCTCGGCGGCCGATTGCTGGAATGGATGCGCGACAATATGTGACGCCGATCCCGCCGGGGGCGGGGGCGGGGGCATGAAAAAAGGCTGCCCGCCATTGGCGGACAGCCCTTTTCCTGGTCTTGCCGGTGCGGAGCGCTCAGCGGCCGGTGAGGATCCGCTCCACCAGCTGCCGCACCGTCGGGATGAAGCCGTTGGAATAGAAGGGGTCCTGCCCGAAGCGGTAGGCGTTGTGTCCCGAGAACATGAGGTTCTGCTCCGGGTCGCCGCCATGGGCGATGTCCTGCAGCGTCTTCTGGATGCAGAAGCTGCGCGGATCGGCCTTCTTGCCGTTGCTGAAATCCGGCTCGTGCTGCGACCAGTTGGAGAAGCGGCACTGCGACAGGCAGCCCATGCAGGCCACCTGATCGGCCAGGATCTGGCGGGATTCCTCGGGCGTCACGAAGACCAGCGTGTCGTCCGGGGTGCGCAGGGCCTCGGTGAAGCCCTCGCTCTCCCATTGCTGCACCCGCACGAGGTCGCCGGGCACGAGATAGACCGGCCGCTTGCGCGGGCCGACGCCGTAGCGGGCGGAATGCTCCCCGATCGCCTCGGAGGTATAGGCCACCTGGCGGTGCGAGCGCCCCTCCAGGCCGTGCAGGAAGTCGTTGCGCACGGCAGAGGAGTAGAAGCCGGTCGGCGAGAAATTCTGCAGCGACACGTCGCCGGGCTTCAGCGTCAGCAGGCGCTGCTTCCAGGCATCGGGGATCGGGCTTTCCTGCGTCACCAGCGGACGGGTGCCGAACTGGAAGGCGATGGGGCCGAGCTCCGGGTTGTTGATCCAGTCCTCCCACTCCTCCAGCCACCAGACGCCGCCGGCCATGATGATCGGCACGTCGCCCAGGCCGAACTGGCGCATCTGCTCGCGCAGCTTCAGCACGCGGGGGAAGGGGTCCTCCGGCTTGCGCGGGTCCTCGCTGTTGGACAGGCCGTTATGGCCACCCGCCAGCCAGGGGTCCTCGTAGACCACGCCGCCCAGCCAGTCCTGCGCCTTGTGATAGGCACGCTTCCAGAGGGCGCTGAAGGCCCGGGCGGAGGAGACGATCGGATAGTAGTGGACGCGGTATTCCCGCGCGATCTCGCTGAGCTTGTAGGGCATGCCCGCGCCGCAGGTGACGCCGTGAACAAGGCCCCTGGCCCCCTCCAGCACACCGCGCAGCACGCGCTCCGCCCCGCCCATCTCCCACAGCACGTTGATGTGGACGCGGCCCCGGCCGTTGGAGCGCTCATGCGCCTCCCGCGCCTGGGCGATGCCGCCGGCGATACCGTACTGCACCAGTTCCTCGTGCCGCTCGCGGCGGGTGGAGCCGTGGTAGACCTGCGGGACGACATGCCCGTCGGCGTCATAGCTGTCGGCATTGACACCGGAGAAGGTGCCCACGCCACCGGCCTCGGCCCAGCCACCGCAGGACGCACCATTGGTGGCGGAAACACCCTTTCCACCCTCGACGAGAGGGAGGACGTCTACGCCCCCCATGCGTATTGCGTTGATCGCCTTCACGGCACGCTATCCTGAAATTCCTGGAACGGGTCCCGATATGGACCGGCCACCCTCCCGAATCGAGGGGAAATGCGGCCTGTCTTCACCGATTTGTAAGATTGCCGGAAAAGCCGCCGGCACCGGGACCAACCTGGGAGGATGTTTTCCCCCCTGGGCAAGTCCGGAGCGGCGATGTCCGGGCCGGGGCCCGTGCCGGCCGGTGGCCGGGCACAGGCCCCCTGGGCCTCAGTCGCGGAAGTCGCGCCGCGGGCCACGGCCCCGGTCGCCCCGGTCCCCACGGTCGCGGCGGCCCTCTCCACCTTCCTCGCCCTCGGGGCGGGGGCGGCGGGCGCCGACCTGCTCGGTGATGTCCGCGCCGGTCGCCTGATCGACCACCCGCATGGACAGCTTCACCTTGCCGCGGTCGTCGAAACCGATGACCTTGACCTTCACCTTGTCGCCCACGTTGACGATGTCGGTGGTCTTGTTGACCCGGTCCTGCGACAGCTCGGAGATGTGGACAAGGCCGTCCTTGGCGCCGAGGAAGTTCACGAAGGCGCCGAAATCGGCGGTCTTCACCACGGTGCCGTTGTAGATCGTGCCGATCTCGGCCTCGGCGGTGATGCCCTTGATGCGGTCGATCGCGGCCTGGGTCGCCTCCGGGCTGGACGAGGCGATCTTGATCGTCCCATCGTCCTCGATGTCGATCTTGGTGCCGGTCTGCTCGACGATCTCGCGGATCACCTTGCCGCCCGTGCCGATCACTTCGCGGATCTTGTCCTTGGGCACGTTGATGATCGTGACCTTGGGGGCATTGGCCGAGACGTCGGTGCGGGCGCCGGACAGGCCCTTCGCCATCTCGCCCAGGATGTGGATGCGGCCGTCACGGGCCTGCTCCAGGGCGGTCTTCATGATGTCGAAGGTGATGGACGTGATCTTGATGTCCATCTGCAACGCGGTCACGCCCTGCTCGGTGCCGGCCACCTTGAAGTCCATGTCGCCGAGGTGGTCCTCGTCGCCCAGGATGTCGGAGAGCACGGCGAAGCCGCGATCCTCCTTGATCAGGCCCATGGCGATGCCGGCACAGGGGCGCTTCAGCGGCACGCCCGCATCCATCAGCGACAGGGAGGTGCCGCAGACGGTGGCCATGGAGGAGGAGCCGTTCGACTCCGTGATCTCGGAGACCACGCGCATCGTGTACGGGAACTTCTCCTTCTCCGGCAGGAGCGGGTGGATGGCGCGCCAGGCGAGCTTGCCATGGCCGACCTCACGCCGCCCCGGCGAGCCCATGCGGCCCGTCTCGTTCACCGAGTAGGGGGGGAAGTTGTAGTGCAGCAGGAAGTTCTCGCGGTACTCGCCGGCGAGCTGGTCGATGATCTGCTCGTCCTGCCCGGTGCCCAGCGTCGCCACGGCGAGCGCCTGGGTCTCGCCACGGGTGAAAAGGGCAGAGCCATGGGCGCGCGGCAGCACGCCGACCTCGGCCATGATCGGGCGGACGGTGCGGGTGTCGCGGCCGTCGATGCGGATGCCCGTGTCGAGGATCGCGTTGCGGACCACGTCCGCCTCCAGGTCCTTGAGCAGACCCTTGGCAGCGGCCACGTCGAGGCCCTCGGCCTCCAGCGCCGCCAGGACCTCCTTCTTGACCTCGCCGACCTTGCCCTGGCGGAGAAGCTTCTGCGTCTCCTTGTAGGCCTCGGCCATCTTGTCGCGGCCCAGCCCGGCGATGCGGGCCTTGAGCGCCGCCAGGCCCTCATCGGCCTCGGCCAGCGGCCAGGGCTCCTTGGCGGCATGCTCGGCCAGCTCGATGATGCCCTGGATCACGGGCTGGAAGCCCCGGTGGCCGAATTCCACGGCGCCGAGCATCACCTCCTCGGAGAGCTCCTGTGCCTCGGACTCCACCATCAGCACGCCCTCGGCGGTGCCGGCGACCACGAGGTCGAGTTGCGAGCGCTTGCGCTCCTCCAGCGTCGGGTTCAGCACGTACTGGCCGTCGATATAGCCGACGCGCGCCGAGGCCACCGGGCCGAAGAAGGGAATGCCGGACAGCGTCAGGGCGGCGGAGCAACCGACCATCGCCACCATGTCCGGGTCGTTCTCCATGTCATGCGACAGCACCGTCGCGATGACCTGGACCTCGTTGCGGAAGCCTTCGGGGAAGAGCGGGCGGATCGGCCGGTCGATGAGGCGCGAGATCAGCGTCTCGCTCTCGGAGGGACGACCCTCGCGCTTGAAGAAGCCGCCAGGGATCTTGCCCGCGGCGAAAGCCTTCTCCTGGTAGTTGACGGTCAGCGGGAAGAAGTCCTGCCCGGGCTTGACCGAACGGCTACCGACCGCCGTGCAGAGCACGATGGTATCGCCCAGGCGGGCCATCACGGCGCCATCGGCCTGGCGGGCCACCTTGCCCGTCTCCAGCGTCAGGGTCTTGCCGCCCCAGGCGATGTCCTTGCGGTAGTAGTGGTCGAACATTCGGTCGTCCTAATGCGCCCCGCCCCGTGGCCATGGGCCGCCGGGCAAGGCTGTGGATGCGACGCGGGACGGTGCGGTTGGGACGGTCGGCAACCCGAGGATTCGGGTGCCCGGCGTCTCGGGCGGCATGGAGGGCCGCGATAGTGGGGCGGCAGGAAACCATGTGGCCGGAAACGCCGCGGCGCGGCTCGTCCATGTGCACCACCGCGTGCGCGGAAGTGGAGAGCGGCCGGTGGCCGCACCCTTGAGCCGGGCTATATGCCTTCGTCCGGCGCGGATTGCCAGTCCCAATGTCCGTTGAGGGAGGGGACTGTGGCTGGGGCCGTTCCCGGCATGGCCGCCGATACGGCCACGGCCTGCCGCCATTGTCGCGCTGCCCCCGGGGGCGGCGACGGGCTGCGGTCGAGCTTACGGCTTGGCGCGGTCGGCGCCACGGGTAACCGCGTTGCCGACCGCCGAGACATCCTCGCCGGCGCCCGACACGGTATTGCAGGCGCTGAGCAGGGTGGCGGACCCCAGCAGCAGGCAGGCGGTCACGACGGCCGCTATGGTTCTGGACATGGTGCGAAACTCCTCTGAACGACAGGATCGGGACAAGGAGCCGCGGGGATGAAGCCCCCTGGCGCGATCTGCAACATCCAGGGTGACGCCGGGTTTCACCCCGTTCGCCGGGACGGGGACGCCGGTCAGTCCGCCAAGTCGGCGGGGGTCACGAATCGCACGAGACGGCCACCGCCGGCCGAGAGCCGGTCCCAGGCTCCCTCCACCGTGAATTCGGCCAGGGCAGCGGTGGGATAGCCTTCGCCGAGCCGGTGCGCATCTCCCTGCGGATCCTCCAGGGCCGGGCGGCCGAGGAGCTTCATTGCGAGCTCGTGCATCCCGGGGTTGTGCCCGATCATCAGGACGCAATGCGTCTCCTCCGGCACGAGCCGGATGGCCTCCAGCATCGTGTCGGGCGTGGCGAGATAGAGGCTGTCCGTGGCCTCGATCCTGGGCTGGCCGGGGAGGGGGGAGAGCGCCTCCAGCGTTTGCAGCGTGCGGCGGGCAGAGGAGACCAGCACCAAGTCGGGGGCCAGGTTCGGCCGGTGGAAAAGCTGCGCGACGGCGGCCGCCGCCTTCCGGCCGCGGCTGTTCAGCGGGCGGGCATGGTCGGAAAGCGCCGGGTCGTCCCAGGAGGATTTCGCATGGCGGAGCAGCAGAAGCCGTCGCATGGATGTGAGGATGCCATGTCCCGGATGCGATGTCGCCCCCCTGCCGGCGCTTCTCTCGCCACCGCCTCGCCGGGGTTCCCGCCCCGCCTGACGGCCCTTTCCGGACCATCCCCGGAACAGCCGTCCGGGAGCTTTCGCGGCCATCACGGGGAGGCGGCGAAGCGGCGCCGACACAGGCGCCCGGTCCGTGAATGCCGCGCCAAAGGGGCTACGCGCATGGGTTATGCCAAAACTTGACGGGAAATGGCGGAGGTGGGACGACTTCCGCCGCGCCAGGGCACCGTTCTTGGACGTCCACGAACAGCACAAGAAGATGTGAGGATGAGACCGATGGCCTCCATGCGTCCACACGGCAGGATCACGGTGCTGGCCGCCAGTTTCTCGCTGGCCTCACTCGCGGGCCTGTCCCTCGGCAGCGGCGACGCCCTGGCCCAGACCACGCTCACCATCGCCACCGTCAACAACGGCGACATGGTGGTGATGCAGCGGCTTTCCGCGAAGTTCGAGCAGCAGCACCCCGACATCAAGCTGCGCTGGGTGGTGCTGGAGGAGAACGTGCTGCGCCAGCGCGTCACCACCGACATCGCGACGAAGGCCGGCCAGTTCGACATCATGACCATCGGCAACTACGAGGTGCCGATCTGGGCCAAGCAAGGCTGGCTGGAGCCGATGGAGAACCTGCCCGCCAGCTATGACGTCGATGACCTGCTGAAGCCGGTCCGCGAGGGGCTCACCTACGAGAACAAGCTCTACGCCCTGCCGTTCTATGGCGAGAGCGCCATGACCTATTACCGCAAGGACCTGTTCCAGAAGGCCGGCATCACCATGCCGGAGCAGCCGACCTATGACCAGGTGAAGGACGCGGCCGCCAAGATCACCGACAAGCCCGGCCAGGTCTTCGGCATCTGCCTGCGCGGCAAGCCGGGCTGGGGCGAGAACATGGCCTATGTCACCTCGCTGGTAACGACCTTCGGCGGACAGTGGTTCGACAAGAGCTGGAAGGCCACGATCGACACGCCGGAATGGCACAAGGCGCTCACCTACTACAACGACGTGCTGAAGAACTACGGCCCGCCGGGCGCCACCTCGAACGGCTTCAACGAGAACCTCGCCCTGACGGCGGGCGGGCGCTGCGGCATGTGGATCGATTCCACGGTCGCGGCCGGGCTGCTCTACGACACCAAGCAGTCGCAGGTGGCGGACAAGATCGCCTTCGCGCCGATCCCGGTGGGCGACTTCAAGGGCGGCCCGACCTGGCTCTGGAGCTGGAACCTGGGCATCCCCGCTTCCTCGAAGCAGAAGGAGGCGGCGAAGACCTTCACCACCTGGGCGACGTCGAAGGAGTACATCCAGCTCGTGGCGCAGGAGAATGGCTGGGTCGCCGTGCCGCCGGGCACGCGCCGCTCGACCTATGAGAACGCGGACTACCAGAAGGCCGCGCCCTTCGCCTCCTTTGTGCTGAAGGCGATCGAGACCGCCAACCCGAACGGCGACACGAAGAACCCGCGCCCCTATACCGGCGCGCAGTTCGTGGCGATCCCGGAATTCCAGGGCATCGGCACGCAGGTGGGGCAGACCGTCGCGGGCACGCTGACCGGGCAGACCAGCATCGACGCGGCGCTCAAGGCGGCGCAGTCCGCCACCGAGCGCACCATGCGCCAGGCCGGCTACGGCCGCTGATGCCCCCGTCCTCGCTGCCCTGACCTCGCCGCCGCGCCGGGCCCCCGGCGCGGCACCTCATTGCCGGGAGGCCGCATGTCCGCCATCTCCGCCCAGCAGGGTGTGGCCAGGGAGCCGGCGAAGCGCCGGCGCTCCGGTACGCTGCCCCTGATCGCCCCCTCGGTCGGTGTCCTGCTGCTCTGGATGATCGTCCCGCTGGCGATGACGATCTGGTTCTCCTTCCAGCGCTACAACCTGCTGAACCCGATGGTGACGGGCTTCGCCGGGCTGGAGAACTACGAGTTCCTGGTCACCGATCCGGATTTCTGGGCCTCGCTGGTCAACACCCTGGTGCTGGTGGGCTCGGTGCTGGCGATCACCGTGGTGCTGGGCACGCTGCTGGCGGTGCTGTTCGACCAGAACTTCCCCGGGCGCGGCGTGGCGCGGCTACTGGCCATCGCGCCCTTCTTCGTCATGCCGACGGTGAGCGCGCTGATCTGGAAGAACCTGATGATGCACCCGATCTACGGCGTGCTGGCCGCACTCTGGCGCGGCGTCGGGCTGACGCCGGTGGACTGGTTCGCCCAGTTCCCCATGCTCTCGATCATCGTCATCGTCTCCTGGCAGTGGCTGCCCTTCGCGCTGCTGATCCTGCTCACCGCCATCCAGTCGCTGGACCACGAGCAGAAGGAGGCGGCGCGCATGGACGGGGCGGGGCCGGTCGCGCAGTTCCTCTACATCACCCTGCCGCATCTCGGCCGCGCCATCAGCGTGGTGATCATGATCGAGACGATCTTCCTGCTGACCGTCTTCGCCGAGATCTTCGTCACCACCTCCGGCGGCCCCGGCAACGCCACCACCAACCTGGCCTTCCTGATCTATGCCCGCGCGCTGCTGCAGTTCGATGTCGGCGGCGGCTCGGCGGGTGGCATGGTGGCGATCCTGCTGGCCAATGTCGTGGCCTTCTTCCTGGTGCGCAGCATCGCGCGCCGGCTGGAGATCTGACGCCATGCGCGAAAGCACGATGCAGCGGGTCCTGATCGCCATCCTGGGCTGGGGCGTGGCGCTGGCCATGTTCTTCCCCATCCTCTGGATGGTGCTGACCGGCTTCAAGACCGAGGTCGCGGCCATCGCCACCCCGCCGCAGCTCTTCTTCCAGCCGAGCCTGGAAAGCTATGCCGAGGTGCGGGACCGGGCGGACTACATCCACTTCGCCCTGAACAGCGTCATCATCTCCTTCGGCGGCACGATCCTGGCGCTGGCCTTCGCCATCCCGGCGGCCTATGCCATGGCCTTCCACCCGACGAAGCGCACGCGCGGCACGCTGCTCTGGATGCTGTCCACCAAGATGCTGCCGCCGGTGGGCGTGCTGGTGCCGATCTACCTGCTCTTCCGCACCTTCGGCCTGCTGGACAGCCGCACCGGGCTCATCATCATCTACGCGCTGATGAACCTGCCCATCGTGGTCTGGATGCTCTTCACCTTCTTCAAGGAGGTGCCGCACGAGATCCTGGAGGCCGGGCGGATGGACGGGGCCAAGACCTGGGCGGAGTTTCGCCACCTGCTGCTGCCGCTCAGCCTCCCGGGCATCGCCTCCACCGGGCTGCTCTCGCTGATCCTCTGCTGGAACGAGGCCTTCTGGAGCCTGAACCTCACCACCTCCGAGGCGGCGCCGCTCACCACCTTCATCGCCTCCTTCTCCTCGCCGCAGGGGCTGTTCTTCGCCAAGCTCTCGGCCGCCTCCACCATCGCGGTGGCGCCGATCCTCATCTTCGGCTGGCTCAGCCAGCGACAGCTCGTCCGCGGCCTGACCTTCGGCGCGGTAAAGTAGGAGAACCCGCATGGCCACGCTGACCCTGCGCGACATCCGCAAGCGCTATGCCGAGGTCGAGGCGATCAAGGGGATAGACCTCGACGTGCAGGACCGCGAGTTCGTGGTCTTCGTCGGCCCTTCCGGCTGCGGCAAGTCCACCCTGCTGCGCATGATCGCGGGGCTGGAGGAGATCACCTCCGGCGACCTGATGATCGACGGGCGGCGGGTGAACGACCTGGGCCCGGCCGATCGCGGCCTGGCCATGGTGTTCCAGTCCTACGCGCTCTATCCGCACATGACGGTGCGGGACAACATGGGCTTCGCCCTGAAGATGGCCGGCACGCCGAAGGCCGAGCGTGACCGCAAGGTGGAGGAGGCCGCGCGCATCCTGCAGCTGGAGCCCTATCTCGACCGGCGCCCCAAGGCGCTCTCCGGCGGGCAGCGGCAGCGCGTGGCGATCGGCCGCGCCATCGTGCGCAACCCGAAGATCTTCCTCTTCGACGAGCCGCTCTCCAACCTCGACGCGGCGCTGCGCGGGCAGATGCGGATCGAACTGGCCCGGCTGCACGAGGAGCTGAAGGCCACGATGATCTACGTCACCCACGACCAGATCGAGGCCATGACCATGGCCGACAAGATCGTGGTGCTGCAATCCGGGCGGGTGGAGCAGGTCGGCTCGCCGCTGGAGCTCTACCATCATCCGAGGAACCTCTTCGTGGCGGGCTTCATCGGCTCGCCGCGTATGAACATGCTGCCCGCCCGCATCACCGGGGCGGAGGGCGGCGGCGTCACCGTGCAGCTCGCCTTCGGCCCGAACCTCGCCGTGCCGGTGCAGGCCGGGTCGGTGCGTCCGGGCGAGGCCGTGACCGTCGGCATCCGCCCCGAAGGGCTGCGGCCCGATCCGGGCGGCCCGATCCAGGGCGAGGTGCTGCTGGCCGAGCGCCTCGGCGGGCTGACCCTGCTGCACCTGCGCCTGTCGCCGGACCAAGTGGTGATCGTGCAGCTCGACGGCAGCGACGCGACGCGGCCGCACGAGGTGCTGCGGCTTTCCGTCGATCCACGCCTCTGCCACGTCTTCGACGAACGTGGCGAGGCCCTGCCGCACCTCGAAACGCACCACCTCGCGGCCTGAGGAGGCCCGGCATGTATCTCGGCCTGGATTTCGGCACCTCCTCGGTCAAGGCCCTGCTGGTGGATGGGGCGCAGCGCGTGCTGGCCAGCGCCAGCAGCCCGCTCGCCGTGTCCCGCCCCGCGCCCGGCCACAGCGAGCAGGACCCGTGGGACTGGTGGCAGGCCATGCTCGACGCCGTGGGTGCCCTGCGCGCGCGGGAACCCGCCGCTTTCGCCGCCCTTCGCGGCATCGGCCTGTCGGGGCAGATGCACGGGGCGGTGCTGCTGGATGCGGCGGGGGAGGTGCTGCGGCCCTGCATCTTGTGGAACGACACCCGTTCCACCGCCGAATGCCGGGAACTGGAGGAAGCCTTCCCCGCGCTGCACGAGGTGGCGGGCAACCTCGCCATGCCGGGCTTCACCGCGCCGAAGCTGCTCTGGGTGCGAAAGCACGAGCCCGGGGTCTTCGCCCGCACGGCCAAGGTGCTGCTGCCCAAAGCCTGGGTGCGGTACCGCCTGACCGGCGAATTCATCGAGGACATGTCGGATGCCTCCGGCACGCTCTGGCTGGATGTCGGGCAGCGCGACTGGTCCGACGCCGCGCTCGCCGCCACGGGCCTGTCGCGCGACCACATGCCGCGCCTGGTGGAAGGCAGCGCACCGGGCGGGATGCTGCGGCCGGAGCTGCTGCGCGAATGGGGCCTGTCCGGCCCGGTCGTGGTGGCGGGCAGCGCCGGCGACAACGCGGCAGGCGCGGTCGGGCTGGGGGCGATCCATCCGGGCGAGGCCTTCGTCTCGCTTGGCACCTCCGGCGTGCTCTGGGCAACCACGGACCGCTACGCACCCTATCCGAAGGCGGCGGTGCATGCCTTCTGCCATGCCCTGCCGGGCCTCTGGCACCAGATGGGGGTGACGCTCTCGGCGGCCTCCTGCCTGGGCTGGTGGGCGCAGGTGGCGGGGCAGGGGGAGGCGGCGCTTCTGGCCGAACTGCCCGCGATCCGCAAACCCTCCGAGGCGGTCTTCCTGCCCTATCTTTCCGGCGAGCGCACGCCGCACAATGACGGCGCGGTCCGCGGTGCCTTCGCCGGCCTGTCGATGGACACGGAACGCGCGGCACTGACCCAGGCAGTGCTGGAGGGCGTGGCCTTCTCCTTCCGCGATTGTCTCGACGCGCTCGCCGCCTCCGGCACGGTGATCCGCGAGGCCGACGTGATCGGCGGCGGCTCCCGCTCCCGCGCCTGGATCGGCATCATCGCCGCGGTGCTGGGCATCCCGCTGCATGTGCTGGCGGAAGGCGAGTATGGCGGCGCCTTCGGCGGCGCGCGCCTCGCGCGGCTGGCGGTGACGGGCGAGGACCCGGCCGCCGTCTGCACCCCGCCGAGGCGGCTGGAGACGGTGATGCCCGATGCGGAGCTCACCGGAGCCTATGCCGCCCCGCTGCGCCGCTACCGCGCCCTCTATCCGGCCATTGCCGGTTCCTTTTCCTGAGCCGAGGTCTTCCCATGAGCGCCATTCCGCTCAATCGCGCCAACCTGGCGAAGCTGCGCCCGCCCATCCAGGTCCCCGCCTACGATCCCGCGACGGTCGCGCCGGGCATCGTGCATCTCGGCCTGGGCGGCTTCCATCGCGCGCATATGGCCCGCTACACGCACGAACTGATGGGGCGCGACCCGGCCGCGCGGGAATGGGGCATCGCCGGGGCCGGTATCCAGCCCGCCGACAAGCGGATGCGCGAGAGCCTGGGGCCGCAGGACTGGCTCTATACGCTGGTGGAGCGCGAGGGGGATGAGGAGAAGGTCGCGGTCATCGGCGCGCTGACCGAGATGATCTATGCCGGCGAGGATTCCTCGGAGGTCCTGGCCCGCATCGCCGAGCCGCGCATCCGCATCGTCAGCCTGACGGTGACGGAGAACGGTTACTGCCTCAACCGCGCCACCAAGCGGCTGGACACGGAGCACCGGCTGATCCGGCAGGACCTCGCCACGCCGGAACGGCCCGCCAGCGCCATCGGCATCATCGTGGAGGGTTTCCGCCGACGGAAGGAGGCCGGGCTGCCCGCCTTCACCGCGCTGAGCTGCGACAACATCCAGCACAATGGCGAGGTGCTGCGCGACGCGGTGCTGACCCTGGCGGGGCTGCGCGACAAGGCGCTGGCAGCCTGGATCGAGGCCGAAGCGAGCTTCCCCAGCACCATGGTGGACCGCATCACCCCCGTGACCACCGAGGCGCAGGTGCGGGAGCTGGCGGAGAAGCATGGCCTCGCCGACAACTGGCCGGTCTTCGCCGAGCCCTTCTCGCAATGGGTGATCGAGGACCGCTTCCCGCTCGGCCGCCCGGCCTGGGAGGCGGTGGGCGCGCAGTTCGTGGGCGACGTCGCGCCCTATGAATTCATGAAGCTGCGGCTGCTGAACGCCAGCCATCTCGCCATGTCGGGGCCAGGGCGGCTCGCCGGCTATACCTATATCGACGAGACCATGGCGAACCCGCTCTTCCGCCGCTACATGGCCGCGCTGATGGACCGGGAAACGGAGCCCACCCTGGCGCCCGTGCCGGGGATCGACCTCGCGGACTACAAGGCCACGCTGATCCGCCGCTTCGCCAACACCGCGATCAAGGACACGGTGGAGCGGGTCAACACCGACGCGCCGCTGAACGTGCTGGTCGATCCGATCCGCGACCGGCTGAAGATGGGGGGCGGGGTGGACCTTCTGGCCATCGCGCTCGCCGCCTGGATGCGGCGCGTGCGCGGCGAGGACGAGCAGGGCGGGAAGATCGAGGTGAAGCACCCGTTGGCCGAGCTGCTGCGGGAGAAGGCCACCGAGGGCGGGCCGGACCCGGCCCCGTTGCTCTCGATCGGGCAGCTCTTCGGGGAGCTGGGGCAGGATGAACGCCTCGTCGCGTCGCTGCGGAAATGGCTGGGCTCCTTCTACAAGGTGGGGAGCCTGAAGACGCTGGAGCGGGCAGCGGACGAGCTGGGCTTCTGACCGGAGGGGCCACCGGGGATTCAGGGCGGCGTGTTATCTCCGCCGTCACGCTCTCAGGGGGCAGGGTTTGGTTTTCTCCCTGCCTCCCTGATCCGCCGGAATCCCGCGCTCTGGACCTGAACAGGCACGCCGCCGGCCCTGCTTCACGGCCCGCCGCTACCAGGGCAGGTCCACCCAGGACAGGTGCCCGCCCTTGCCGGCCCCCGTATCCATGAAGACGGCGGCCCCGCCCTGGGCCCCGATATGGGTCAGCGGCCTTCCGTCCGAGGAGCGGACCTCGTGCCCGCAATAGATGGTGAAGCCCTGCGGGATGCGGTCCACCCAGTCGTGCAGCCGTTCCGGGAAGCCGTCCGGCCGCATGCGGCTGGTCACCTGGCCGAACAGGGCGCGCGGCACCAGCCCCTCGGGCCGGCTCGCCCCGGCTTCCGGCGGCGGCGGCAGGTGCAGCATGCGCGGGTGGAAGCCGCCATGCACGAAGACCCGCTGATCGATCCTCAGCCAGGCCGGGGCGCGCGCCACCTCCGCCATGATGCGCTGGCGCAGCGCCTCGCGGTCCGGCGCCTGCTCGATCTGCTGCAGCGTGTTGCCGAGCCCGTTGGCATCGATATGCAGCCGCGCTCCGCTGAGCGCCCGGCGCAGCTTGTGGTCGTGGTTGCCCAGCAGGAAGAGCCCCGCCCGCGCATCCAGCAGGGCGAAGGTGCGCCGAAGCACCTCGGGGGAATCCGATCCGCCATCGGTCAGGTCGCCCAGCTGGATGATGAAGAGCCGTTCCGCCCGGGCGCCCTCCACAGCCGCCGCATAGGCATCGGCGTCACCATGCACGTCGCCGATCACGCGCAGCCCCTCGAATTGCGACCGGATATCCGTCATGCCGCCGGCTCCATGCCACGCCGGCCCGCTCCGTCGGTCCGGGCCGCCGCCCGGCATTCCCTTTCCGGGGCCCCCTGTTCCTGGTGCCGCTGGATTCTTCCCCGCGCGGTCCGCGACTTGGGCGGCGCGGGGGATCGAGGGTGGGGCGGGGGTGGCTGGCGCCCCGGCTTCGGCGTTGCTCTCGTCATGGTGCTGATATGAGGCGCTTTTCCGGCGGCGCCACCCGTTCCGCTGCGCCGTGCGGCGTGACCGGCATGCTGAACAGCCGGTCGCGCCCCAGCAGGAAGGCCCGGCCGCCGCGCCGGAACAGCCCGGCCAGGGCCGGGTCGCGCAGGTCCAGCCCCCCGGTATAGGCGCCGAAGGAGGGCAGGATGACGCGGCGCGGATCGGCCACGAAGCAGGGTCGCGTCACGCCGCCCGCCCGGGTGGGCATGGTGGCCTTGGGGTGGAAATGCCCGCTGATCTCCACGGAACCGCTGCGGGGCAGGGCAGGGAGGGCCTGATGGCGGAACAGGAAGGGCCCTTCCGCCCATTCCGCGCAGGCCGTGCCCGGCAGCCCCTCGGGAGGCACCGGATCGTGGTTGCCGAGGACCCAGACCACCTCCAGCCCCTCCAGCGCCCGTCGCAGCACCGCACGCTCCGAGGGCGGCAGGCGGGCCGAGCCTTCCGCATCGTGAAAGGAATCCCCGAGCAGCACGAGGCACCGGGGCGTGTGCCGCCGCAGGGCGGAAAGCAGCCGCATCACCGTCTCGCGCGTGTCGTAGGGCGGCACCAGGCAGCCGCGCCGGGCGAAATGGCTCCCTTTCTCCAGATGCAGGTCGGCCACGGCCAGCAACCGCCGCGCCGGCCAGGCCAGCACGCCCTGGGGGTCCAGCAACAGCCGCTCGCCCGCCAGATGCAGCGGCGCCGGGATCACGCGGACACCCCCTGAGGCCGCCCAGGGAGCCCCCCGCATCCCGCCGCATCGCCGCTGTGCCGCCGGAAGGCATGTTCCGCGTCTGTCCCATGAGCCACCGGAGCGCAACGCCGCCGGGCGGCATTCGTCACATCCCGGCGGGCGCCGCTCCGCACGATCCCGGCTGGCCATGGCGGCGTGGTCACGGCCGGGCCTGTCCAGGCCCGGCGCCCGGCAAATCTCATCCGTTCATCCTGTCGCAACGCGTCCCCGCCATCCCAGCCTGCCAATCCTCATCCGCCATCCCCTTAGGCACTATCCCCTCGGGCGCCTTGCCGCGGGCCGGGCAATCCGCGGCCGCGCCGCTCCCGCCCCTTCCGGTGGCGCGGGCGGTCCACCACCCCGGCGCGGATGCGGACGCCTTCCGTCACCTCGCTCAGCACCTCGGCGAAGTGCTCGGCGCCGTCGGTGGCTTCCTCCACCAGCGCGGCGGCCTCGGCCAGCAGGGCGTCCTCGGCGCCGCCCGGTACCCATTCGCGCCCCTCCTCGATCAGCGCCGGTACGGCGAGGGGTGAGACACGGTCGAGCACCCGCACGCGGATGCGGCCGCGCACCCGCGCCAGCAGGCCGGCGATGCGGCGCACATCGGTCAGGCCATAGGCGGCTTCCTGCCGGGTGGCGCGCAGCAGGATGTGATCCGGGTCATGCTTCCGCAGCACGTCGTAGATGAGGTCGGCGTTCATCGTCATCTGCCGCCCGCTCTTCTCGGCGCCCGGATGGTTCTTCTCCAACAGCCCGGCGACGGTCGCGATGTTGCGGAAGGTGCGGCGGAGCATGGAGCTCTCGGCGATCCACTCCTCCAGTTCCTCGCCGAGGATGTCCTCCTCGAATAGCCGCTCCGGCTCGGTGGGCTCGAAGGCGCTCCATGTGGCGAGCACGTAGTCCGTGGCAAGGTAGCCCAGCGGGCCGTAGCCCATCCCTTCCATCCGCTTGGTCACCAACATGCCCAGCGTCTGGTGCGCCAGCCGGCCCTCGAAGCAGTAGGCGACCATGAACCAGCGGCCGTGATGCGGGAAGCTCTCGATCAGCAGCCCGTCGCGGTCGGGCAGCTCGGATTGCCGCTGCTGCAGCCGCAGCCATTCCCGCACCGGCTCCGGCAGGGCGCCCCAGCGCCGGGGATCGGCCAGGATCGCCCGCACCCGGCGCGAGAGATAGGTGGAAAGCGGCAGGCGCGCCCCGGCATAGGTCGGCACGCGCGGCTCCTCGTCGCCGCCGCGCGAGACGATGACGGAGAGCGCGTCCATCCCCTCGTAGCGCAGGGTCTGCCCGGCGAAGAGGAAGCAGTGCCCCGGCTCCAGCGTGGAGACGAACCATTCCTCGACGTCGCCCAGCACCGGCCCGCCGCGCAGCCGCACCTTCACCATCGGGCTGTCGGTGATGGTGCCGAGATTCATCCGCACCTGCCGCGCCACGCGCTCGTCGCGGATATGGATGAAGTCCTCGCTGTCGCGGAACAGCTTGCGGAAGCGCTCATAGGCGTGCAGCGCGTAGCCGCCATCCTCCGCGAAGCGCAGCACGTCGTCGAAGTCGCGCCGCGTCAGCGCGGCATAGGGCGCGGCCTGCGTGACCTCGGCGTAGAGGTCGTCCGCCCGGAAGGGTGCGTGGCAGGCCAGGGCCAGGACATGCTGCGCCAGCACGTCCAGCCCCCCGGCGCGTGGCGCCTCGCCGTCCAGCTCATGCGCCGCCACGGCCTCGATGGCGGCAGTGCACTCGATCACCTCGAAGCGGTTGGCCGGCACCAGCACGGCGCGGGAGGGCTCGTCCATCCGGTGGTTGGCGCGGCCGATGCGCTGCATCAGGCGCGAGACGCCCTTCGGCGCGCCGACCTGGATCACCTGGTCCACCGCGCCCCAGTCGATGCCCATGTCGAGCGAGGCCGTCGCCACCACGGCGCGCAGCCTCCCCGCCGCCATGGCGGCCTCCACCTTGCGCCGCTGCTCGATCTGCAGGGAGCCGTGGTGCAGGGCGATGGGCAGGTTGTCGTCGTTGAGGCGCCACAGCGCCTGGAAGATCAGTTCGGACTGGGCACGGGTGTTGACGAAGACGATGGTGACCCCGGCCCCGCCGATGCGGCGATAGATCTCCGGTGCGCTGGCCAGGCCCATATGCCCGCCCCAGGGCAGGTGCCCCTCGGGCAGCACGATCTCCAGGCTGGGATCGGCGCCGCCCTGCCCGGTGATCAGCGCCGCGCCTTCGGGCCGCGCATCGGGCGCGATCCAGGCGCGCAGCGCCTCCGGCTGCGCCACCGTGGCGGAAAGGCCGATGCGCCGCAGGCCGGGGGAGAGGCGCTGCAGCCGCGACAGGCAGAGGGCGAGCTGGTCGCCGCGCTTGGTGCCGGCCAGCGCATGCACCTCGTCCACCACCACGGCGCGCAGCCTTCCGAAGATCTCCGCCGCATCGGGCAGGGAAAGCAGCAGGACCAGGCTTTCCGGCGTGGAGAGCAGGATCTCGGGCGGGTTCTCGCGCTGCCTCTGGCGGCGGTTGGCGGGCGTGTCGCCGGTGCGCGTCTCCACCCGGATCGGCAGGCCCATCTCCTCGATCGGGGTGGTCAGGTTGCGCGCGATATCCACCGCCAGCGCCTTGAGCGGGGAGATGTAGAGCGTGTGCAGCCCACGGGTGGCCCCCTGGTCCGGCCGACCCTGCGCGAGATCGGTCAGGCTGGGCAGGAAGCCCGCCAGGGTCTTGCCGCCGCCGGTCGGGGCGATCAGCAGGGCGCTCCGCCCGGCCTCGGCGGCCTCCAGCAGCGCCATCTGGTGGGGCCGGGGTGTCCAGCCACGCGCGGCGAACCAGCCCGCGAAGGGTTCCGGCAATGTTCTCATGGGCGGGCGGTATATGGCACCCCTCGGCGCCACCGGCGAGTCGGCATCCCGTCCTTTTCCGCTGCCCTGATCCGGTGAGCTACGGGGTAGGCGGGTACTTCCCGCTAAACCTCCCCAACCATGTTACAAATTGATCAATAAAAAGATGGTTATTGGAATTTTGTCCGGTTCGGGACTATTTGTGAAACGCGGGGTGGGTGGGCCAAGCAGTGGGCTTCGCGGCCGGACAACGCCCCCGCCACCGCCGATGGGGGAAGGACGGGCCGATGAATCAGCGCCTGTACTACATGGATTTCTGCCGGGCCTTCCTGATGCTGCTGGGCATCCCCTACAGGGCGGGACAGGTCTTCGGGCCGGACCCCTGGGTGGTGAACCCGGCCACGACCAGCGTGCTGCTGGGCCATGTGAACGACATCATCCACGCCTTCCGCATGCCCGCCTTCTTCCTGCTGGCCGGGTTCTTCTCGCTGCTGGTGATCCGCAAGTCGGGCCTGGTCGCCTGGCTGAAGGCGCGGCTGGCGCGGCTCGGCCTGCCGCTGCTGGTCTCCATCCTGCTGCTGAACATCCCCGCCATGTACGTGGCCTCGGTGGCGCTGCACCCGGCCGAGGGTGTCGCGCCCTCCTTCCTCGCCCAACTCACCTCGCCGGGCGGGCACTGGCTGGGGCATCTCTGGTTCCTGCTGGACCTGTTGCTGATGTGCGGCCTCCTCGCCGCCCTGCTGCCCCTCCGCCGCCTCGCCCCCGCGCCGCTGGAGCGGATGGCGGGCCGTGTGCTGTCCAGCGACCTGCTGCTGGTCGCCCTCATGGTCGTCTGGCGCCTGGGGCTGAAGACCCTGGACGAGCGGCTGCTGGGCGGTCATCTGGAACAGGCCTTCGGCGGTACCGTGAACCTGCGGGAACTCCTGCTCTACTTCCCCTTCTTCCTGATGGGCACCTGGCTGCTGGCACGGCCCGAGGCCTTTGACCGCTTCACTCATCCAGGCTGGAGCACGCTGCTGCTTTTCGCTGCGGGGCTGGGGCTGCTGCTGCTCCAGCGGCATGTGGAGCAGGGGGTGGTGACGCAGGTTTCCGGCGTGCTGCTCTTCGCCCTGATGGGGCTGACGGGCACGCGGCTGCTGCTGGCGGTGGCGCGTCGCCTCGTCCATACGGGCCATCCCGCCGTCAACGAACTGGTGCGGAGCGCCTTCACCATCTACCTCTTCCATTACCTCGTGGTGATGCTGGTGGCCGAGGGCAGCATCCGCCTGGGTCTCGACATGCCGCTGCTGGGCTGGGTGATCGCCGTGGCCGCGGGGCTGGGTGTCAGCTATCTGATCCACCGCTTCGTGATCGGCCGCAGCCGCTGGCTGCTCTGGCTGTTCAACGGCATCCCGCTGTCGCGGACGCGCCCCGGCCTCGCCGGAAAGGTGGCACCCAGGACCGTCCCGCCGGGTTCCGTCCTGTCGCCCTCGCCTCGGATCGGCTGAGGCCGGCCCGATCCCTCCGCCCGTTTGCGGGGGAGGGGATCGCGGCGGCAGTGGCGGGTGCGGTGCCGGGCGCGCAAGGCCGGCCCCATCCTCGGAACATTCGTTTTCCGTCCCGCCATGCCTTGTCGCAGGGGCGCGGCGTGTCGCCTTCGCCTTGCCGGATGCGGCGAGGCGAGATTCCGGCTGAATCTACAACTCCCGTTTAACCCATATAATGGGATTGCAATTCATATATTGACCGATTGCGCCGCCTGCCTATCCTGGAGCGCGGAGAGATCGCCATGCCACTGGAGAGCACGCCCGGAACCCAGACGCTGTTTCGCGGCCTTGCCGTGCTGGAGGCGGTGGCCGGCGGTGCGCACGACCTGTCCGCGCTGGGCCGGGCGCTGGGGCTGAGCCGCAGCACCACGCAGCGACTCGCCAGCGCACTGGTGAAGGCGGGCTATCTCCGGGGCGAGGGCGAGGGCTACGCGCTGGGGGCGAAGCTGATCGAGCTGGGCTTCCAGGCGCGGGAGCAGGTGCCGCTGGCGCGCCTCGCCCGGCCGCATCTGGAAGCCCTGGCCCAGCGCACGCAGGACACGGTGCATCTCGGCCTGCCCGAAGGGGTGGAGGTGCTCTATCTCGACAAGATCCCCGGTCAGCGCGGGCTGGAGATGCGTTCGCGCATCGGCCACCGCATGCCCATGGCGCTGACCGGCGTGGGCAAGGCGCTGATGCTCGACCTGCCGGAGGATCGCTGGCGGGCGCTTTACGAGAGCGGCCTTGCCCATCCCGCCAGCCGCGGCTCGCCGCGCCCCTGGGAGGCCTATCGCGACGAGATGCGGCGCTATGCCGCGCAATCCGTGGCGCTGGACTTCGCCGAGAACGAGATCGGCATCCACTGCGTCGCGGCCCCGGTGCGCGACGCCGGGCGCGGCATCGTGGCGGCGGTCAGCCTCGCCTCCGCCGCGCAGCACATGCCGGAGGAACGGATGCTGTCGCTGGTGCCGGAGGTCGCCGCCACGGCGGAGGCCATCTCGCGCAGCCTCGGCTGGCGCGCCACCGCACCGCGTGCGGCGTGAGGCAGGAGAGGAACGCCATGAACAAGGATCGGACGGATCACCGTGCCATGGACGGCGTGGCAACAGCGCGAAGCCCCGCCCTGATCGCGCTGGACTGGGGCACCAGTTCCCTGCGCGCCTATCTGCTGGGGCCGGATGGTGCCGTGCTGGACAGCCGCAGCGCGCCGCAGGGCATCATGCAGGTTCCCGGCGGCGATTTCGCCGCGGTCTTCGAGGCCGTGACCGGCGAATGGCGCCACCGTTGGCCGGAGCTGAAATCCATCGCCGCTGGCATGATCGGCAGCGCCCAGGGCTGGGTGGAGGCGCCCTACCTCCCCTGTCCGGCCGGGCCGGAGGAACTGGCCGGCGGGCTGGTGCCGGTGCCGGGCGGGGCGCTGCTGGTGGTGCCGGGCGTCGCCCAGTACGGCGAGGCTCCGAACGTGATGCGCGGCGAGGAAACGCAGATAGCCGGCGCGCTGGCCCTGAACCCCGCGCTGCGCGAGGGATCGCTGCTGGTCATGCCCGGCACCCACTCGAAATGGGTGAGCATCGAGCAGGGCCGCATCGCGCGCTTCGACACCTACATGACCGGGGAGCTCTTCGCCGTGCTGCGCGGGCATTCCATCCTGGGCCGCTTCGCCCGGGACGTGCCGAAAGCGGCGGAGGATGCCGCTGCGGACGCCGCCTTCCTGCGCGGCGTGCAGGCGGTACGGGAGGGCGGCCAAGTCGCGCCGCTGCTCTTCTCGGCGCGCGCCCTGGTGCTGACGGGCGGGCTGCGCCCCGAACTGAGCCTCGACTACCTCTCCGGCCTGCTGATCGGCGAGGAACTGCTCTGCGGGTTGCGGGGCCGGAGGGGAGGCGTGGTGCTGATCGGCGATCCCGCCCTCTGCCGCCGCTACCGCGAGGCGCTGGCCCTGCTCGGCGTCTCCGAGGTCCGCGAGATCGAGAACGCCGCCACCGCCGGCCTCTGGCGCATCGCCATCCAGGCCGGGCTCGCCGCCGGAATATCCGAGGAAACCGTTTGATGCCGTTCCAGACCTATCTCGACCGCCTGCCGCTCATCGCCATCCTGCGCGGCGTCACGCCGGAGGAGGTGTTGCCCATCGGCGAGGCGCTGGTGGAGGCGGGCTTCGCCATCATCGAGGTGCCGCTGAACTCGCCGCAGCCGGTGGAAAGCATCCGCCGCCTCGCCACCCGCTTCGGCCGGGACGTCCTGGTCGGCGCCGGCACGGTGACGGCCCCGGCGCCTGTCTCTTGATCACAAGTCTCGACGTCAGCA
>NZ_BDLP01000024.1:0-26167 GCF_001950415.1 Roseomonas sp. TAS13 | reverse complement strand
GGCAGGCGGGTGGACAGGCGCGCCCGTGGCCGGGCCGGCGGCTCGACCGGCATGCCGTCCTGGCGGAAGCCCAGCCCCGGTCCGCCGGAGAAGAGCTCGTCCCGGTTGAAGTCGTAGATCGCGCCCAGCACCGCCTTGTCGTCGCGGCACAGCGCCACGGAGACGCAGCAGAGCGGCACGCCCCGGAAGAAGTTCCACGACCCGTCCAGCGGGTCCACCGCCCACCAGGCCTCGCCCGGCGCCGGCTGGCCGCCGATCCAGCCGGCCTCCTCGCTGAGCACCGGAAAGGGCGCGGCCTCGCGCAGCGCGGCGATGATCAGGGCCTCGGAGGCCTTGTCCTGCTGAAGTTTGATGTCCCGGCCGATGGCGGATTCCGCCACGCCGCCGCCGGCGCGCAGCAGATCCCGGCTCACCCTTGCGGCCGACTCGGCCAGGGCGAGAGCTGTCAGGTTGTCCATGCGCCCAGTTTGCGCCAGCGGGACGGGCAAGGACAGTGCGGAACACGCGCAGGACCGGAATCGGGCGCGTTTCGCACAGGAATCGCATGGTTTCCGAGAAAAACGTCGGGATTCAGCCTTGTAGGCCGATTCTTTGAGACCTAATCTCAAGCAGGTTCAACAAGGACGCAGCCACCGGCATGATGGCGGGGTCGCATATCGCGCTCGGCGCCGCGGCCTGGCTGGTGGCGGCACCGAAATTCGGCCTTCCCGCCGTGGATGCCGCCTCCCTGGGGCTTGCCGTGCTCGGCGCCTTGTTGCCGGATATCGACCATCCGAAATCCTGGGTCGGCAAGCGCACGCGGCCGGTCTCCAATGTCATCGGCTGGATCTTCGGCCATCGCGGCATCACCCATTCCGCCCTGGCCGTCGCGGCCTGCTTCGTGCTGCTGCTGCAGACCGACCTGCCGCGCTGGGTGATGGCGCCTCTGCTGGTGGGCTATCTCTCGCATCTGGTGGCGGACCTGCTCACGCCCGGCGGGCTGCGCCTCGCCTGGCCGATGAAGGGCACCTGGTCCCTGCCCCTCTGCCGGACCGGCTCCGCCTTCGAGCCGCTGGTGGTGGCGCTGATCCTGAGTTGCGCGGGCTGCGGAACCTTCGGCAAGCCGGACCTCGCTTCCGGCTGGCGGGCCGCCGGACTCTGCCGGGTCTGGCAGGGCTACGAGGGCTTCCGTCCCTGCACGCCGGAGCGGGAGCAGCGCGCCCATCCCGTGGAGCGGGCCATGGCGGGGCGCTTCGCCAACCGTTCCTGAAGCGGGCGCCGCGCGGCGATTCGCGTGGCGGGCAAACCTCCCCGTCGTGCCGGGCGTTCCAGAGGGCGGACAGCCGCTCCAAGCCCCATGTCCGAGGGAGGCCACACGATGCCGCAACCGCCAAGCAAGCCGATACCCGCATGGCGCAGCCTGCCCCGGCTCGCCGGGCTTCTCGCCCTCCTGTCCGGACCTGCCCTGGCGCAGGCTCCCTCGCCCACGACGCCCGGCAGCCCCTACGCCCCCATGCCGGAACCTTCCGCGCCGGGTCGGAATGCCGCGCCGGAGCGCTCCAACCCCATGCCGCGCAGCGGGGTGATCCAGCCGCCCGCGACCGGCCGGGTGGACCCGGGAATCCACACCACCGTTCCCGATCCCCGGCCCAATACCACGCCGGTCATCCCGCCGCCCGGCTCGCCCGGCGGCAATCCGCAGATCCAGCCGCGCTAGGGCACCATGGCAGATCCAAGGCGCGTGGAGACGGAAGCCGGATGGGAGGTCGTGGTGGTCGGCGCCGGGCCTGCGGGCCTGAGCGCCGCCCTGATCCTGGGGCGCTGCGACCGCCGTACGCTGGTCTGCGATTCGGGGCAGCACCGCAATGCCGCCGCCAAGGCCATGCGCGGCTATCTCGGGCGCGACGGCACGCCACCGTCCGAGATGCTGCGAATCGCGCAGCAGGAGATCGCCCGCTATCCCAGCGTTTCCGTGCAACAGGTGACGGCAACGAAAGCCGTGCGGCAGGACGACGGTGCCTTCCGCCTGGAGCTCTCCGATGGCCGGGTGGTCGTCGCGCCGAAGCTGATCCTCGCCACCGGGGTGGTGGACCAGTTGCCGCCGCTGGAGGGCCTGGACGCCGTCTGGGGGCGAAGCGCCTGGCGCTGCCCCATCTGCGACGGCTGGGAGCACCGCGGACGCCCGCTGGCCGTCCATGGCAACAGCGAGGACGCGGTGCGCTTCGCCCTGGAGATCCGGCACTGGACGCCGGATCTCGTGCTCTGCACCGATGGGCCGCCGGAATACCCGGACGGCTGGGGGAAGCGCCTGGAAGGCCAGGGCATCGCGATCAGGACGGACCGCATCGCACGGCTCGAATCTGAGGCAGGAAACCTTTCGGCCATCCTCTTCGCGCAGGGCGACCGGCTGCCGCGCGAAGGGCTTTTCCTTGCCACGCCGTGGCGCCAACGCTGCGATCTCGCCGAGGCGCTGGGTTGCGAGATGACGGAACACGACACAGCCCGCACCGGACGGCACGAGGCGAGCACAGTGCCCGGCCTCTATCTCGCGGGCGATATCGCCGGGGGCTATCAGCTTGCGGTCGTCGCCGCCGCGCAGGGCGCCACGGCGGCCGTCGCCGTCAACACGGAGCTGATTCGCGATGGGTTGCGCGACTGACCTCCGATCGCCGCTTTCGCAGTGCACAAAAGGCATCCCGCCCATCATCCCCTCGCCGCGGGGGCGCGGGGAAGCGGTGGAAGATGCGATTCCCTTGATGTTTACTCGCATCTGACCGAGACAGCGTGAAACGGCTGCGTTATGGAAGCCGCACTACTGGAGGGGTTGCATGAGCAAGAAGTTCCTCACTGGCGTGATCGTGGAGTCCAGCGAGATGACCGGCGTTGCCGCCAACCGGCTGGCGACCGATCTCATCGAGGCGATCAAGAAGGAGATCATCGAGACCGGCCGCTTCTCGCTGCCGGAGTTCGGTTCCTTCAGCGTCCGCGAGACGCCCAAGCGGACCGCGCTGAACCCGCGCACCGGCGAGAAGGTCGCCGTGAAGGCCGGCGCCACCGTGCGATTCAAGCCTTCGCCGGCCCTGAAGGAATCGGCGCTGGCCGGGCTGAAGAAGGCCAAGCGCAAGGCCGCCCGCAGCGCGGGCAGCAGCGCGAGCTGATCCGGAGCCGCCGGCCGGCCATCGTCCCGATACGCCAGCCGGCGGCCGCTTTCCGCGGCACGGCCCGGGATATCCCGGACGCCGCGCAAAGACGGGCCACCGGGCTCAGCCGCCGGCGTAATCCTCGGGCCTGATGGCCAGGAGGAAGATCCCGTTCCCGTCCGCGAGGCGGACCATCTCCTCCCGCTGGATCACCAGCGCTCCCCGCGCCTCGAAGGCGATTCCCGCCAGCCCGGCCTGTATCGCCATCCGCACCGTGGCCGGCCCGAGCGAAGGCATGTCCAGGCTGCGGTCCTGCTGCGGCTTTACCAGCTTCACCAGCACACCGCCCCGGCCCTCCCGCCGCAGCGCGCCGCAGCGGGCGATCAGCGCATCCGTGCCCTCGATCCCCTCGACGCCCAGCACGAGGCCCTGCTGCACCACGGCCCCCTGCCCCACATCGAGCCGGCCCAACGCCTGCACCACCGCAACGCCGCGGCGGACATCCTCCCGGTGCCCCGCATCCGGAGCGACATGGCCGAGCAGGCCCGGCGGCACCTGCAACCCGTCCAGCACCGAATCCGGCCCGACCAGCGAGAAGCCCTCCTCCGTCAGGACCTTCCGCAGCGCGCTCAGCAGCCCGTCATCGCCGGAAAAGGCGCGCGCGCCGATCCGGGCGAGGTAGCGCGCCGTCGCCGCATCCGGTCGCAGCGACAGCAGCGAGGGGCGGCGCACATGGCCGCAAAGCACCAGCTCGCGTACCCCCTCACCCCGCAGCCAGGGGATCGAAGAGCCCAGGGCACCGAAACGCAGCCGCAGGGACGGATAGCCGACCCAGGCGGCGGGATCGGCGAAACCCTCCAGCAGCACGGGACGCACTTCCCGCCCCGCCGCCCGGGCGGTAGCGGCGACGCGGAGCGGCAACTCCCCTTCCCCGGCGAAGATGCCCAGAGGGGGGGCATGGGAGGCCGCGGCCGGCGAGGTCACGCGGCCTCGCCCGACGCCTCGTCCTCGCGCAGCCCATGCACGCGGGCGCGCATCAGGCCGCGGCGGCTGTGCGTGTCCATGAAGGCCAGGATCTCGGCCACCGCCGGGTCCTCGCCCCAGCTCGCCCGGGTCCGCGCCAGGCGTTCGGAGAAGACGCCGTCGCCCGCGAAAAGGCTCCGCACCGCCGCCCGCAAGGCATGGATGCGAGGTCGCGAGAAGCCGCGGCGCTTCAGCCCGATCAGGTTCAGGCCGGTCAGCCGCGCCCGGTCGCCCAGGCAGGCGCCATAGGGAATGACGTCCGCCTCGACGCCGCTCATGCCGCCGATCACCGCCTGCCGGCCGATGCGAACGAACTGGTGCACCGCCGCGCCGCCACCGACGAAGACCGTGTCGCCGATCTCCACATGGCCGCCGAGCATGACGTTGTTGGCCAGGATCACGTTGTCCGACAGCTGGCAGTCATGGCCGACATGGGCGCAGGCCATGATCAGGCAGTTGTCGCCGATGCGGGTGAGGCCATGGCCGCCGACGCTGCCGCGATGGATCGTCGAATGCTCGCGAAAAGTGCAGCGGGCACCGATCTCCACGCGCGTGGGCTCGCCCTTGTACTTCAGGTCCTGCGGCGGCAGGCCGACCGAGGCGAAGGGCATGAGCTTCGTGCCCGGCCCGATCCGCGTGTCGCCGTCCACGACGGCGTGGGAGACGAGCTCGACGCCCTCCTCCAGCACCGCCTGGGCGCTGACGCTGCACCAGGGGCCGATCTTGACGCCGGCGCCCAGCCGGGCCCCCTCGGCGACGATAGCGCTGGGATGGATCTCTGCCACGCTCACTTGTCCAGAATCATCGCGGCATAGGTGGCCTCGGCCACGACCGTGCCATCGACCTTGGCTTCCGCATTGAACTTCCACACATTCCCGCGCTGCCGCTCCTTCACCACATGGATGCGGAGCTGGTCGCCCGGGACCACGGGACGGCGGAACTTCGCGCCCTCGACGCTCATGAAATAGACCAGCTTGCCATTCGCGGAGGGCCCCAGCGTCCGCACCACCAGCACGGCCGCCGTCTGCGCCATGCTTTCGATGATCAGCACGCCCGGCATCACCGGATGGCGTGGGAAATGGCCCTGGAAGAAGTTCTCGTTGACCGTGACGTTCTTGATGCCGATGGCGCGCTCGCCCAGCACCACCTCCACCATGCGGTCCACGAGGAGCAGGGGATAGCGATGCGGGATCGCCTCCATGATCTGCGCGATATCGAAAGTCTCGAAGGTCTCGCCCTCGGCCCGCGGCTCTTCCTGCCCGCTCATTCTGTCCTGTCCGTTGAAACCTTCTTGGCGGCCAGGCGGCGCACCGCCGCGAAGCCGCGCATGGCGTCCCGCGCCGGCATGGCCGGGCTGCCCAGAACGTCCATGCCTGCCGGCACATCATTCATGACGCCCGCCTGCGCGCCGATACGCGCCTTTGTTCCGATTGAGAGATGTCCCGTCAAGCCTGCCTGCGCGGCCACGGTCACATAGTCGCCCAGGACCGTGGAGCCGGAGATTCCCGCCTGTCCCACGATGATGCAGCCGCGCCCGGTGCGGACATTATGGCCGATCATCACGAGGTTGTCGGTCCGGGTTCCCGCGCCGAGGACCGTATCGCCCGCCGCCCCGCGATCGACACAGGAATTCGCACCGATCTCGACGTGATCTTCCAGCACCACGCGCCCCAATTGCGGAACGGTGACGAAGTTCCCGGATGGATCGGGGACGAAGCCGAAGCCCTCGTTTCCCACCCGCGCGCCCTGGTGCAGCACCACCCCGTTCCCGGCCAGGCAGAAATAGGCGCTGGCCTGGGCATGGATGCGGCAGCCCGCACCGAAGACGCAGTTCGGGCCGATCACGGCATGTGGCCCGACGATGCAGCCGGGCCCCAGCTTCGCGCCCTCGCCGATCACGGCATAGGGACCGATCTCGGACCTTTCGCCGATCTCCGCGCCCTCCCCCACCACGGCGGTCGGGTGGATGCCCGGGCGCGGCACCGGCGGCGGATGGAACAGCCCGGCGATCCTGGCGAAGGCCAGTTGTGGCGAGCGTGCCAGCAGCACGGCAGCCTGCTCCGGGACATCCGCCTGCATCGCGGCGGCGACGATCACCGCCCCCGCCCGCGTCGCCCGCAGGGCGTCGCGGTTGCGCCGCCCCTCGGCGAAGGCGATCTCGCCCGGCCCGGCCTGGTCCAGCGGCGCCACGTCCGTCAGGGAGAAAGCGGGGTCGCCGCGCAGGATCTCGGCGCCGCCGGCGCGCGCAACCTCCTCCAGCGTCCGCGTCCCGGCATGGATATGGAAGCGCGGGTCCGCCATGGCTTAGCGGCGTTGCTGTGCCGGCTTGGCCGCCTGCGGCTCGGCCTGCGCCGCGGGCGCCGCCTCTTCCTTGGCCAGGGTCACGCTGCGCAGCGCCTTGTTCAGCTGCTGGCTGATCTCGTCCGTCAGGTCGAAGGGCGGATCGTTATAGATCACCAGCGGCCGCGGCAGGACCAGGTTGACCTTATGGTTCGCCGCAACCTGCCGCACCACCCCGGCCAGGGCGCGCTCGATCTCGTTCAGCGCCGTCTGCGCCGCCTGCTCGATGGCGCGGGAACGGTCACGGAAGACGCGCTGGCTCTCGGTGATCTTCTCCTGCAACTCACGCTCGCGGTTGCGCAGCGCCTCCGGCGGGTTGCGCTGCTGGTCCGGCGTCAGGGCGGCGCGTTCCTGCTGCAACTGCTGCTGTGCGTCGCGCCAGCCCGCCTGCTCCTTCTGCAGGTCCTCGTTCAGCTTCTGCCGGCGGCGCTCGATCTCCTCGCGCACCCCGTTGAAGGCGGTGGAGTTGCGCTGCACCTCCGGCACATCCACCACGCCGATGATCGCATCGGGCGGAGCCTGGCCGGGGGCGAGCGCCGGGCGTCCGGCGGCCGGCTGCGCCGCCGGACGCTGCGCGGGCTGCTGCGCCGGGCGCTGCTGCTGTGCCGGCTGGGCGGGGCGGGTCTGCTGCTGACCCTGCGGCACGAACCAGTCCTGCGCCTGGGCCGGCATGGCCCATTGGGTGGCGGGAATCAGGACGGCCAGGGCGGCGAGAGCGGTGCGCGCCTTCATCATCGATACTCCGGAGATTCTCAGAAACGGGTGCCGAAGCCGAAGCGGAACACCTGCGTCTGGTCGTAGGACTTCTTCACCACGGGCGCGGCGAAGTCGAGGTTGATCAGACCGAAGGGACTGGCCCAGGAGATGCCGGCGCCCGCGCCCACGCGCGGGGAGCTGTCGCTCAACACCCCATCGCCCTTGTCGGACTGGCTCA
Source organism: Roseomonas sp. TAS13 (assembly GCF_001950415.1). NCBI lineage: Bacteria > Pseudomonadati > Pseudomonadota > Alphaproteobacteria > Acetobacterales > Roseomonadaceae > Roseomonas > Roseomonas sp. TAS13. Next base: position 18,751 of record NZ_BDLP01000024.1, on the reverse strand, counting down.
GGGCGCCGACATCCACGAAGGTCCGGCCGGTGATGCCCAGCTCGTCCGGGATCGGCAGCGGGAAGCGGAACTCGGTGGACTGGGTCCAGAGGAAGCGGCCGCCCAGGGATTCGTCGTTCTGCACGCCGCTCACGATGGAGCGGTCGCGCGGGCCGACACCCGCCACCTCGAAGCCGCGCAGGTTCTCGCCGCCCAGGAAGAAGCGGTCAACGATCAGGTCCTTGCCGCCGCCCCAGGTCTGCAGGTAGCCGACGCTGCCGCTGATCGCGAGGACGTATTTCGGATCGCCCAGCAGCTTCTCGAAGGGCACGTAAACGGCACCGTCGCCGCGCCAGCGGACGTATTTCGCGTCGCCGCCGATGCCGGCGAAATCCGTGCCGAAGCGCAGCACGTAGCCGCGCGACGGGTCGAGACGGGAGTCGCGCTTGTCCCAGGTCAGGGTCTGGCCCAGCTGCGACAGCAGCGTCTTGCCCTTCTGCTCCAGGATGTACTTGCTGGTGACGTCGTTGCTGATGTCGAAGATGTTTCGCTGCGACAGGGTGTAGGTCCAAGACTGGCGCAGGAACTCGTTGAACTCGTAGCCGGCGCGCAGCGCGAAGCCGTAGCGGCGCTCCTCGTAGCCCGAATAGTCGCGCAGGTCGCGGGTCACGTAGAAGACGTCGGCGCCGACGGCGAGGTTGCGGTCCAGGAAGGACGGGTCGGTGACCGAGGCGTCGATCGAGGAGCGGCGCTGCGCGATGGTGCCGTTGATGCGCGCATCGATGCCGGTGCCGAGCAGGTTGCGCTCGCGCAGGCCGATATCGGCGAGCGCGCCCGCATCCGTCGAGTAGCCGCCGCCGAGGCTGATCTCGCCGGTGGCCTTTTCCGAGACCCCGGCATTGACGATCACCCGGTCCGGCGCCGAGCCGGGCGAGGTGGTGATGTTCACGTCGTTGAAGTAGCCGAGGTCGCGGACGCGCTGGCGGGAGCGGCGGATCTGCGCGGCGTTGAAGGGGTCGCCCTCGGCGACGCGGAACTCGCGGCGGATGACCCGGTCCTGCGTCCGGGTGTTGCCGGTGATGTCGATGCGGTCGACATAGAGCCGCTCGCCCTCGCGCACGTCGAAGGTGATCTCGACCGTGCCCTTTTCGCGGTCGCGCTGGATGCGCGGCTGGGCCTCGGCGAAGGGCGCGCCCAGCTCGTTGGCGCGGTCCTGGATCGCCTGGACGGCGTTCTCCACCGCCTCTCCGTCATACCAGTCGCCGCGGGAGAGATTGATCTCGGGGCGGAGCTGCTCCGGCTTGATGTTGCGCAGCTGCGAGGTCACCTCGATCTTGGAGACGCGGTAGCGCTTGCCCTCGTTGATCGTATAGGTGACGAAGAAGCCGGAACGGTCCGGTGCCAGCTCGGCCGTCGCGGCCGTCACCTGCACGTCGGCATAGCCGTGGCGGAGGTAGTAGCGGCGCAGCAGCTCGCGGTCGAAGTTCAGCCGGTCCGGATCGTAGGAGTCCGAAGAGCTGAAGGGGCGGTACCAGGCGGCCTCGCGGCTGGCCACGATCTCCTTCAGCCGGCTGTCCGAGAAGGCCTCGTTGCCGACGAAGTTGATCCGGCCGATCAGCGCGGTCTCGTTCTCCTTGATCTCGAAGACGACATCGACGCGGTTCTGCGGCAGCTCGATGACCTTCGGCTCCACCGTGGCGGCGAAGCGGCCGCGGCGGGCATAGAGCTCCAGGATCTTCTCCCGGTCGGACTGGGCCGCCTGGGGCGTGAAGACCGCCCGCGGGCGGATGGAGACCAGCGGCTGCAGCTGGTCGTCGGAGATCTTGCGATTGCCCTCGAAGGCCACCCGGTTGACGATCGGGTTCTCCTGCACCCGCACCACGACGCGGTCCCCCTGGCGTCCGACCTGCACGTCCCGGAACAGGCCGGTCGCGAAGAGGGTTCGGAGCGATCGGTCCAGCTGTTCCGAATCGAAGCGGTCGCCCGGCTGGAGCAGCATGTAGGAGCGGATGGTATCCGCCTCGATACGCTGGTTTCCGACGACATCGATGCCACTGACGGTGCCCTGCCCCACGCCCTGTCGGGGAGCGGCGGCCGGGGTGCCGGCGCGGCCGCGCTGCGGCTGGGCGCTGGCGGGGGTCACGAGCACGGGGACGAGGCAGGTAGCAGCGAGAAGCAGGGCGCGTGTGGCGTTCAAGTTCCAGGTTCCGAGCCGGCATTTCCCGCCCGGTCCCCTAGAGGGCCGGACGGGGGCGGGCGCAAACTAGCGGCAACCCCCCGGGAACGCCAACCCCGTCTCAACAACCAAGGCGAAGCGTATGGTTATCCAGCCAGCCCTGTGATCCATCGGACAACGCCCAGATGGCTCAGGTCGTTCCAGGTCGAGAAGATGAACAGGGCCGCCAGCACCGCCAGCCCGGCCCGCAGCCCGTATTCCATGGCCCGCGGGGGCAGCGGCCGGCCGCGAATCGCCTCTGCCGCGTAGAAGACCAGGTGCCCGCCATCCAGGACCGGGATGGGGAAGAGGTTGATCAGGCCCAGGTTCACCGAGAGCACGGCGATGAAGGTGATCAGGCTGGGCAGGCCCAGGGCCGCCGCCTGCCCGGAGATCTGCGCGATCCGCAGCGGGCCGCCCAGATCGTCCGTGCCGCGCTGGCGGGTGATCATCTGCCAGACCCCGACCAGCGTCTGCCGCGAAACCTCGAAGGTATTGGCCACGCCCCCCCAGAGCGCCTGCACCGGGTTCATCCGCTCGAAGCTCGGCGCCCCGGCCGCGATGCCCAGCACGCCGACCGGCGCCGCCCCGTCGCGCTGCCGCGATTCTGGGGTGGCGGAGACGGTCAGCTCCTCCGTCCCGCGCCGCACCGACAGGGTGATGGGCTGGCCCGGATGCGGCTCGATCCGGCTCTGCAGGTCCGTGAAGCGGCTGACCGGCTGGCCATCCACCGAGAGGATCGTGTCCCCCGCCTGGAGCCCCGCCCGCTCGGCGGCGCTGCCGGCCACCACCGTGCCGACATTGGCGTTCATCACCGGCTGGCCGACGCTCATGAAGAGCCCGGCGAAGAGCACCGCCGCCAGCAGGAAATTGGCGATGGGCCCGGCCGCCACCACGATGGCCCGGTCGAGCACCGGCTTGTCGTGGAAGGTCTCGCCCGGGCGCCACGCCGCCCGCACCGCCGGGTCCACGTCGCCCGGCTGCTCCTGCCCGTGCAGCTTCACATAGCCGCCCAGGGGCAGCCAGCCGATGCGCCATTCCGTGCCGCGCCGGTCGGTCCAGCGGGCCAGGGCCTGGCCGAAGCCGATGGAGAAGCGCTCGACATAGACCCCGCGCCAGCGCGCGGCCCAGTAGTGCCCGGCCTCATGGATGAAGACCAGCACGCCCAGCACCACCACGAAGGCCAGGATCGTCCGGCCAGAGCCCAGCAATGCGTCCAACTCAGTGTCCTCTCAGGGTCTCGCCCCCGAAATCCTCATATGGGCTGGCCCCGCCTAGGCAGCCATCCCCATCCGCTCCGCCTCTTCCCCGGCCATCCGCCGCGCCTCCCCGTCCAGCGCCAGCACGGCCTCCAGATCGGGGATCGCCGGCGCGCCGAGCCGCTCCATCACCGCCTCCACCACGCGGGCGATGTCCAGGAAGCCCAGCCGCCGGCCGAGGAAACGTGCCACCGCGACCTCGTTGGCGGCATTCAGGATGGTGGGAGCGCCGCCGCCCGCGGACAAGGCTTCCCGCACCAGCCGCAGCGCCGGGAAACGTTCCGGATCGGGCGGAAAGAATTCGAGACGTCCCAGCGCCGCCAGATCCAGCCGCCCGACATCCACATGGCGCCGCCCTGGCCAGGACAGCGCATGGGCGATCGGGGTCCGCATGTCCGGCGTGCCCAGCTGGGCGATCAACGAGCCGTCGGCATACTGCACCAGCCCGTGCACGGTGGATTGCGGATGCACCAGCACCTCGATCCGCTCATGCGGCACGGGGAAGAGATGCGACGCCTCGATCACCTCCAGCCCCTTGTTGAACAAGGTGGCGCTGTCGATGCTGATCTTGGCGCCCATGCTCCAGACCGGGTGCCGGATGGCCGCCTCCGGCGTCGCCACCGCCATCTCGGCTAGGCTGGCTTGGCGGAAGGGGCCGCCCGAGGCAGTCAGGATGATCTTCTCCGGTGCCGAGGGCTGGTGCGCGTCGAGTGCCTGGAAGATCGCGTTGTGCTCGGAATCCACCGGCAGCAGCAGCGCCCCGGCCTCCCGTGCCACCCGCATCACGATCGCCCCGGCGCAGACCAGGCTCTCCTTGTTGGCCAGCGCCAGGGTGCCGCCGCGCCGCAGCGCCGCCAGCGTCGGGCGCAGCCCCGCCGCGCCAACCACCGCCGCCATGGTCCAGTCCGCCGGGCGGGCCGCGGCCTCCAGCACCGCAGCCTCCCCGGCGGCGCAGGCGATGCCGCTGCCCGCCAAGGCCTCGCGCAGCACCGGCAGGCAGCTCTCGTCGGCCAGGACGGCGATGGCGGGGCGCAGGCGCAGCGCCTGCTCCGCCAGGGCCCGGGCGTCGCGCCCGGCCACCAGGGCCTCGACCGCGAACTCGCCCGGCGCGGCCGCCTCCAGCAGCGCCACCGTGCTCTTTCCCACCGAGCCCGTGGAGCCCAGAACCGTGATCCGTCGCGTCATCGCCCCTGCGTCACCCACTTCTTCTTTTTCCGCCCGGCGTCAGCGCCACAGCGGCACCCCGTAGCCCACCCCCAGCGCCAGCAGCGCCGCCACCGGCGCCGCCGCCAGCAGGCCGTCCAGCCGGTCCAGCAGCCCGCCATGGCCGGGGATCAGGCTGGAGGTGTCCTTCACCTTGAAATGCCGCTTGATCGCGCTTTCCAGCAGGTCGCCGGCCTGGGTGGCGACGGCGAGGATCGCGGCCACAGCCGCCGCCCGCGCCATGGAGCCCGGGGCCAGCACCAGGGTCAGCAGCGCGCCCACCAGCATGGCGAAGACGAGGCCCCCGATGGACCCGGACCAGGTCTTGTTCGGCGAGACCTGCGGCCAGAGCCTCGGCCCCCCGAAGACCCGCCCGGCCATGTAGGCGCCGATATCGCTGGCCCAGACCGCGGAAAGGAGGAAGAGGATGTTGTCCCGCCCGGCCTCGTTGTCGTGGCGCAGCTCAATCAGGCAGAGGCCGGCGATACCGATATAGAGCACGCCGAGGGCCAGGCTCAGCGCCGGCTGCTGCGGCACGCCCCGCCGTCCGCGCGATCGTTCCGCCCCTGTCCAGGCCAGGAAGAACCCCGCGACCAGCACCGCCCAGGACAGGGCCGAATGCCCGATCACCGCGACGATGCCGGCGAGGAAGATGGCGAGCGGCACGCCCAGGCCGGGGAAGACCCGGGTCCGCATGCCGCAGAGATGCACCCATTCCCAGGTCAGGATGGCGATGCAGATGGCGATCAGCAGGGTGTAGAGTTCGGCCCCCAGCCAGACGCAGAGCAGCGCCGTGGGGCCCAGGACCAGGGCGGAAAGGAAGCGCTTGCGCAGGTCGCGCCATCGCTTCTCCTCGGACTTCGCTTCCGCCATCAGCCCGCGATGGCGCCGTAGCGGCGCTCCCGCCGCCCGAATTCCTCCAGGGCGGCCCGGAGATGACCCGCGTTGAAATCCGGCCAGAGCACGTCCGTGAAGAACAGCTCCGCATAGGCGGACTGCCAGAGCAGGAAGTTCGACAGCCGGTGCTCGCCGGAAGTACGGATGATCAGGTCCGGGTCCGGCATCCCGGCGGTGGAGAGGTGGCGGGAGAACTGCTCCTCGTCCAGCGCCTGCGGGTCCAGCCGCCCCTCGGCCACGGCCTGGGCCACGGCGCGGGCGGCGGCCAGGATCTCCGCCCGGCTGCCATAGGACAGCGCCACGTTCAGGTTCAGCCGGGTGCCGCCGGCGGTGTCGCGCTCCGCCCGCAGGATGGCCTCCCCGGTTTCCGCGCCGAAGCGCGCCCGGTCGCCGATCACCCGCAGCCGCACCCCGTCGCGGACGAGCTGCGCGACCTCGTGGCGCAGGTAGTGCCGCAGCAGGCCGGTCAGCTCCAGCACCTCCTGCGCCGGGCGCCGCCAGTTCTCCGAGGAGAAGGCGAAGAGCGTGAGCCAGGGTATGCCGGCCTGGGCCGTGGCCTCGATGGCGCGCTTGGTGGCCTCGGCCCCGGCGCGGTGGCCCATGGCGCGGGGCAGGCCCCGTGCCGCGGCCCAACGGCCGTTGCCGTCCATGATGATGCCGATATGGGTCGGCATCGCGGCCGACGCCGGTTCGGGCCGACGTTCGGGCGCCGCACTCATCCGCTGGTCTTCATCCTGTGCAAGGCCGCCCGATCAGACCGCCTTGATATCCTTTTCCTTCTCCGCGAGCGCCTCGTCCACCCGCTTGACCGCCTGATCGGTCAGTTTCTGGATCTCGTCGGAATGGCGCTTGGCGTCGTCCTTGGAGATCTCGGACTTGGTCTCCCAGGCCTTCACCGTCTCCATGCCGTCGCGGCGCACGCCGCGCACCGCCACCTTGGCGGCCTCGGCATAGCGGGAGGCCTGCTTGGCCAGCTCGTTGCGGCGCTCCTGGGTCAGCGGCGGCAGAGGCACGCGGATCACCTGCCCCTCCGCCTGCGGGTTCAGGCCCAGGCTGGAATCCCGGATGGCGACCTCGACGGCCTTGACCACCGACTTGTCCCAGACCTGCACCGAGAGCAGGCCGGGCCCGGCCACCGAGACGTTGGCGACCTGGCTCAGCGGCTGGTTGGCGCCGTAGGCCTCGACCCGGATCGGCTCCAGCAGCGCCGGGCTGGCACGGCCGGTGCGCAGGCCGGAGAATTCCTTCTTCAGCGTGTCGAGGGCCCCGTCCATGCGGCGGACGAGATCCTGCTTGAGATGGGCGAAATCCGGGGCGGCGGCCATGAAACGGTATTCCTCAGTTCTCGACGACCGTGGTGAATCGCCCCTCGCCCTTCATGACGGCGGTGAAGGCACCCGGCTCGTGGATGTTGAAGACGACGATCGGCAGCTTGTTCTCGCGCGCCAGGCTGATCGCGGCGGCGTCCATCACCGCGAGGTCGCGGGCCAGGACGTCCAGGTAGGTCAGGGTCTCGTAGCGCTCGGCCTGCGGGTTCTTGCGCGGGTCGGCGGAGTAGATGCCATCCACCTGCGTGCCCTTCAGCAGCGCGTCGCAGCTCATCTCCGCGGCGCGCAGCGCGGCGGCGGTGTCGGTGGTGAAGTAGGGATTGCCGGTGCCGGCGGCGAAGATCACCACCCGGCCCTTCTCCATGTGGCGGATCGCGCGGCGGCGGATGAAGGGCTCGCACAGGCTTTGCAGCGGGATGGCGCTCTGCACCCGGGTCGTGACGCCCTGCCGCTCCAGCGCGCTCTGCATGGCCAGGGCGTTCATGACGGTGGCCAGCATGCCCATGCCATCCGCCTGCACCCGGTCCATGCCAGAGGCGGCGCCGGAGATGCCGCGGAAGATGTTGCCGCCGCCGATCACGAGGCAGACCTCGACCCCCAGCGCCACCACGTCCCGCACGTCCTGCGCGATGGCCTTCAGCGTCGCCGTGTCCAGCCCATAGTCCCGCGACCCCATCAGGGCCTCCCCGGACACTTTGAGCAGGACGCGCTTGTAGGTCGGGGAGGACATCGGCGGGCTATCCTTGAAGGTCGGGGAAGTTACTCAACGGCACCCGGGCCGGGCAAGGGTCGCCCGGCCAGCGGCCCCGGGGCCGGAGGACGCACGCCCTTGGGCGTATCCTCCGGAACACACCGGCCCCGGCCGTGGCCGTGGCCGGTGGAAGGCGGCAGGAGCGTTCAGCCGCCCACGCCGGCCGCGGCCGCGACCTCGGCGGCGAAGTCGCCGGCCTGCTTCTCGATGCCCTCGCCGAGCTGGAAGCGGGCGAAGCCCGTCAGCCTGGCGCCGGCCTTCTCGACGACCTTGCGCACGCGGCTCTCGCCGTCATGCACCCAGACCTGCTCCAGCAGCACCACTTCCTCGTAGTACTTGCGGATGCGGCCTTCGACCATCTTCTCGATGATGTTCTCGGGCTTGCCGGAGGCGCGGGCCTGCTCGGACAGCACCGCCTTCTCGCGCTCCAGCGCCGCCGGATCGACCGCGTCGACGTCCAGCGCGTCCGGACGGGTGGCGGCGATGTGCATGCCGACCTGACGGCCCAGGGTCTCCAGGGCGGCGACCTCGGAGGCGCCCTCGACGGCCACCAGCACGCCGATCTTGCCCAGGCCCGGCTTCACCGCGTTGTGCATGTAGGTCGCGACCGCGCCCTGCGACACGGAGAAGGTCCTGGCGCGGCGGATCGACATGTTCTCGCCGATCGTGGCGATCAGGCGGGTCAGCTCGTCGGCCACCGTGCCTTCGCCGCCGGGATAGCGGGCGGCCTTGATGGCCTCCACATCCTCGCCGACTTCCAGGGCGACCTCGGCCACCTGGGCGACGAAGTTCTGGAACTGCTCGTTGCGGGCCAGGAAGTCGGTCTCGGCGTTCACCTCGACCATGGCGGCCTTCAGCGGCGCGGAGGCCACGGCCACCAGGCCCTCGGCGGCGACGCGACCGGACTTCTTGGCGGCGGCGGAGAGGCCCTTCTTGCGCAGCCAGTCGATGGCGGCTTCCATGTCGCCATTCGCCTCAACCAGCGCCTTCTTGCAGTCCATCATACCCGCGCCGGTCTTCTCGCGAAGGTCGCGGACGAGGGCAGCCGTGATCTCGGCCATGGTGTTCTCCTCAATTGGCAAGGCACGCGCGCGGGGCATAGAACCCCGCGCGCGGCCCGTTTTCCAGTGGATTGCGGCGGCCGCGGCCTCAGCCGGCGCGGTTGCCGTCGTCCTCGTTGGCCTGGACCATGGTCTCCATGTCGGCCGTGGAGACGCCGCTGGTCGGGCTGGACTGGACCTCGCCCTCCAGCGCCACGTCACCGGCCAGCTCCTCCGGCAGCGTGCCCTCGGGCAGGCCCTCTTCCGGCAGTTCCTCGACCGCGCCCAGGTCCACGCCGGAGGCCTGCAGCTCGGCGCTGATGCCGTCGAACACGGCGCCGGCGACCATGTCGCAGTACAGGTTGATGGCGCGGATGGCGTCATCGTTGCCCGGGATCGGGTAGGTCACGCCCTGCGGATCGGCATTGCTGTCGCAGACGGCCACGACCGGGATGCCGAGCTTGTTGGCCTCCTCGATCGCCAGCTTCTCCTTGATGGTGTCGATCACGAAGATGATGTCGGGCAGGCCGCCCATTTCCTTGATGCCACCCAGGGCGCGGTCCAGCTTCTCCTTCTCGCGCGTCAGCATCAGGACCTCCTTCTTGGTGAGGCCCTGGGTGTCGCCGGCGAGCTGCGTCTCCATCTGCTTCAGGCGCTTGATAGAGCCGGTGATGGTCTTCCAGTTGGTGAGCATGCCGCCCAGCCAGCGGTGGTTCACGTAGTACTGGCCGCAGCGGGTCGCGGCCTCGGCCACGTACTCGGCGGCGGACTTCTTGGTGCCCACGAAGAGCACGCGGCCGCCGGCGGCGACCACGTCGCGCACGGCCTTCAGGGCGCGCTCCATCATCGGCACGGTCTGCTGCAGGTCCAGGATATGCACCTGGTTGCGCACGCCGAAGATGTAGGGCGCCATGCGCGGATTCCAGCGCCGCGTGTGGTGGCCGAAGTGGACGCCCGCTTCGAGCAGGCCGCGCAGGGAAACTTCCGGCATCGCCATGATTGGCGTTCCTTTCCTTCCGATGGAGTCCGGTTGAACCTCCGCGGCGCTGAGCCCCCCTTGCCCTGATGGCGTCGGGGAGGACCGGACCCTTGCCGCTTGTCTCGGAAGGGCGCGCCGCGTGCGGATTTGCCGCCGGCGGAACGATCCCGCCGGCGGCGTGGGGCACATGGCACAGCCGTGCCGCCCGCGCAAGAGGCGGCGTCCGCGCCGGTGCCCGCCATGCCGTTCCGCCCCGCTTCCGCCACCCCGCCCGGCGGTGCCGGACGCAAATAAGACAGTACCGTTAAATCAGCGCGTTAACATGGAAGCGCGGTTGTTCCGCGATCCCTGCGACCGCTATGCCGCAGCCGCCGACGACCTCAAGGGATCAATAGGACCCATGTCCATCACCGTGGAGCAGCCGCTCGCCGCGGCGGATGCCGATCTCGACGAGATCGGTGTGAACGTTTCCCCCGAACCCGATTTCCAGACCGTGCTGGGGCGCCGCCTCGTGCGCCGTTCCTTCTTCCGCGGCGTGCTGGGCGCGGCCACCGTGGCCAGCCTCGGCTCCGCCCTGCCCGGCTCGCGCCCGGCGCTGGCCGCGGGCAGCGTCCCCGCGGGCCAGGACCAGCGCCTGTCCAGCCTGACCTTTCCCGAGATCCAGCATGGGCCGCGCCCGGACCTCGCCGTTGCGGAGGGCTACGAGGCCCGGGTGCTGATCCGCTGGGGCGACAAGGTCCTGCCGGGGGCGCCGGAATTCGACCCGCACCGCCAGACCGCCGCCGCCCAGGCGCAGCAGTTCGGCTACAACAACGACTTCCAGGCCTTTCTGCCGCTGCCGCGCGGCTCGGCCTCCTCGGACCACGGGCTGCTCTGGGTGAACCACGAGTATCCCGAGGCGCAGATGATGTTTCCCAGCCTGGACGCGAAGACCATGGGCGATGCCCTGACGCGCGAGCAGGTGGACGTCACCATGCAGTCGATCGGCGGCAGCGTGGTCGAGGTCCGGCGGCAGGACGGCGCCTGGCAGGTCGTGCTGGGCCCGCAGAACCGCCGCATCACCGCCACCACCTCGATGCGGATCTCCGGCCCCGCCGCCGGCGACACGCGGCTGCGCACCGGCGCCGACCCGGAGGGCCGCAGCGTCCTCGGCATGATCGGCAACTGCGCCGGCGGGGTCACGCCCTGGGGCACGATCCTGACCTGCGAGGAGAACTTCGACACCTACTTCTCCGGCGACGCCACGAAGGGGCCGGAGGCCGCCGCCTGGAAGCGCATGGGGCTGAACGGCAAGTCCAACCAGGGCTGGGCGCGCTTCCACGACCGCTTCGACCTGGCCAAGGAGCCGAACGAGCCGAACCGCTTCGGCTGGGTGGTCGAGATCGACCCCTACGACCCGGACTCCACCCCGGTGAAGCGCACCGCCCTGGGCCGCTTCAAGCACGAGGCCGCCACCACCGCCCTCACGCCGGAGGGCCATGTCGCCGTCTATACGGGCGACGACCAGCGCTTCGAGTACCTCTACCGCTTCGTCAGCCGCGACCGCTACGACCCGCAGAACCGCGAGGCGAACCGCGACCTGCTGGACCACGGCACCCTCTCCGTCGCCCGCTTTGGCGATGACGGCCAGGTGGAATGGCTGCCGCTGGTCTTCGGCGAGGGCCCCCTCACCCCGGAGAACGGCTTCCGCTCCGCCGCCGATGTCATGATCGATGTCCGCCGCGCCGCCGACCTGCTGCGGGCGACGCCGATGGACCGGCCGGAGGACGTGGAGCCGAACCCGGTGACGGGGCGGGTCTATGTGGTGCTGACCAACAACAACCAGCGCAAGGCGGACCAGCTCGACAAGGCCAATCCGCGGGCGAAGAACCTCTATGGCCAGATCCTGGAGATGACGCCCCCGGACCGCAACGGGAAGCCGGACCACGGCGCCGCCCGCTTCGCCTGGGAGATGTTCATCATGGCCGGGAACCCGGAGATCGAGGAGCACCACGCCTCCTACGGTGCCGGCGTCTCCCCTTCCGGCTGGTTCGCCTGCCCCGACAACATCGCCTTCGACGGCCAGGGCCGGCTCTGGATCGCCACCGACCAGGGCGAGCAGCAGTCGGCGAACGGCATCGGCGACGGCATCTGGGCCTGCGACACCACCGGCCGCGGCCGCGCCGTCACCCGCATGTTCTTCCGCACCCCCACGGGCGCGGAGATGTGCGGCCCGGTGTTCACGCCGGACAGCCGCGGCTTCTTCGTGGCGGTGCAGCACCCGGCCAATGACGACCCGACCACGACCTATGCCGCGCCGACCACCCGCTGGCCGGATTTCCGCGACGACATGCCGCCCCGCCCTTCGGTGGTGAGCATCGTCCGGAAGGATGGCGGGGTGATCGGAAGCTGAAGATGGGCTGACGTATCGCCCAGCGGGGGGAAAGCCGGGGCTTTCCCCCCTCCTTCTCCTCCGCCGCCCGGTGCCCTGGGACACAGACGGCTCCGGGCCCGGGCATTCCATTCTGCCACCGGAATGCAAGGGGCCACGCCGCCGGCGAGCCCGGCCCAGGGGGAAACCATGCGGGTTCGCCACCTCCATTCCGGCATGACGGTCCAGGCCGTGGCCGGATGCCATGTCGTCCTGCTGGGCTTCGACATCGACGCACGGGGGCGGCGCGGCCTGCGCGGCTTTGCAGTGCGCCGCACCGACAGGGCGGAGGACGAGAGCGTCTGGATGAAGGGCAGCAAGACCTTCCGCTCGGTCAGGCCCTCGATCGGCGCCGGCGAGCAGTTCTCCAGCCTGCTGCACCCGTTCCAGACCTTCCAGTGGGCGGATTACTCGGCCAGGCCCGGCCGCGACTACACCTACGAGGCCGTGCCCATGTATGGCGTGCCCGGCGCGCTGCGGCAGGGCGATCCGGTCCGCCTGGACATCCGGACGGAGCCGGTGGAGGGGGCGGCGCACAGCGTGCTGTTCAACCGCGGCGCCGTTGCGACCCAGGAGTATGCGCGGCGCTTCCAGAACAGGAAGCCTTCGGCGGTCGGGCCGGCCGCCTATGAATGGCTGTCGCGCGGGCTGGAGGAAGGCATCCTGGGCTTCGTCGCCCGTGCGAAGGACGAGAGCTGGGCGCTCAGGGGCGCCTTCTATGAATTCCAGTGGCCGGCGGTGCTGGAGGCGCTGGGCGCGGCACGACGCCGCCGGGCGGATGTCGAGATCGTCTTCGACGACATCGCGGGCGGCAGCGCCCATGCGGAGAACGAGGCGGCGATCCGCGCCGCGCGGATCCGCGGCATCTGCACCCCCCGCACCCAGGGCAAGCTGATGCACAACAAGTTCCTGGTGCTGCTGCACCGGGACAAGCCCCAGGCCCTGCTCTTCGGTTCCACCAACCTGACCGAGAACGGGATCTTCGGCCACGCCAACTGCGTGCACATCGTCGAGGATGCCGGGGTGGCGCAGGCCTATCTCGACTATTTCGGCCAGCTTCGCCGCGATCCGCCGACCGACCGGGCCCGGCCCGCCTACCGCGCCTGGAACACCGGACACAGCCCCGCCCCGGCGGAGGTCCCGAAGGGCGGGATGGTGCCGGTCTTCTCGCCGCGCTCCGGCCTGGAGGCCCTCGACTGGTATGCGGAGATCGCCGGGCAGGCGCGGCGTGCCCTGTGCATGACCTTCGCCTTCGGGATGAACGAGCGCTTCCGCAACGTCTATGGCCGCGACGACGCCGTGCTGCGCCTCGGCCTCATGGAGAAGGAGTGGAACGGCCGCAACAAGGAGGCGCAGATCGCCGCGATCCGCGCGCTCCAGGCCCGACCCAATGTCGTGATCGCCATCGGCAACCGGATCCCGCTGAGCGGCTTCGACCAGTGGCTGGGCGAGATCGACCGCATCGTTCCCGACACGCATGTCCAGTGGATCCACACCAAGTTCATGCTCGCGGACCCGCTCTCCGACGACCCCGTGGTTGTCACCGGCTCGGCGAATTTCAGCGAGGCCGGCATCAGCGCCAACGACGAGAACATGCTGGTGATCCGCGGCGATACGCGGGTGGCCGACATCTATCTCGGCGAGTTCTTCCGGCTGCACGCGCATTACGCCTTCCGGCAGGCGGTCGGGATCTTCCTGCGGAACAACCCGGGAAAGACGCCCGAGGACTTCGCGTCGCGCTTCCTGGTCGAGGAGGGCGACTGGACCGAGGACTACTTCACGCCGGGCGACCGCAACGCCCGCCATGCGAGGCGGCTCTACTTCGCCGGCGTGGCGTAGCGGGACCCCCAACCCCCAGGGAGCCGAACATGCCGCTCAAGCAGTATTCTGTCCTGAAGGGCCGGCCGGTGGATGTCCGTCAGGGCTCCGGCACCAGCCCGCACTATCAGGTGCTGGTCGTCGACGACATGGAGCGCTACCGCATCGCCGTCAACGTCCAGTCGCAGGACGGCAGCCAGGTGCTCTATTACGTCGACACGCGCTTCGAGCATCCGATGCTGGAGCAGTTGTCGGCGATCGAGCCGGGCATGCACCCGGTCCCCTCGCGGCCGGGCGGTATCGCGCTCGACTTCATCCGCGGCAACCTCTTCCAGCCGCAGCAGATGGTGGGGCTGCCGATCCAGGCGCCCGGGCCGGACAACGACCTGAACGAGAAGATCGGCATGTATGTCCAGCGCGCCATGGCCGACGAGATGGCGGCGATCTACGCCTTCGGCGAGCCCTGGGGCCCGGAGCCGAAGAAGCGTGACAACTATTTCGGCTTCCTGCCCGGCCGCGGCATCCACGACATCCACATGAACCAGGGCAACCCGCCCGGCCGCTTCGCCGGCGACAACGGCCCCTGGCAGGATGGCGGCCTGCTGTTCCAGTTCCCCCGGCAGGGCCAGTGGGTGGCGATCTTCCTGAAATTCGCCACCCAGGCCTGGCATACCGATGACCGGACGGCGGATGCGCTGGACCTCGCGGGCAGCGGCCCGGCGGGCGATGCGGCGGCGCGCCAGCCCGGCATCGTCGCGCCGGACCGGTTGCCTACGGTGGACATGCCGGACGGGCTGGTCCGCATCGTCGCGGCCCTGGTGAACGACACCGCCAGCCCGGAGCGCGAGACGGTCACGCTGCTGAACACCTCGCACGAGGATGTCAGCCTGGAGAACTGGTCGCTGGCCGACCGGATGAAGGCCAGAATGCCGCTTTCCGGCACGATCGCGGCCGGGGCGACGCGGCAGGTCGGGGTCCAGCCCCCCATGACCCTGTCCAACCGTGGCGGCATCATCACCCTGCTCGACAGCCGCGGGGTGAAGGTGCACGGCGTGTCCTATACGCGCGGCCAGGCCGCCCAGCCGGGCAGGACCATCGCCTTCTGACGGGGCCCGGCCACCGCCGGAGGGGGGCGGGACCGTCACGCCGGCTGCGGATCAGGCCGCCCGCACATCCGTCACGCCGGGCAGGACGCGCAGCCGCTGCGTCAGGCGCGGCGAGACGTTCCAGGTGCCCGGCACGGTGATCTCCACCTCCTGCGTCTCGCCCAGGCAGGGGACGAGCACCACCTTGCTCTTGCCCCTGCCCTCGCCGCGCAGGATCTCGGCGACGCTGTGCACCGCCTCCTCCTCCGCCACCAGGATGCGGATGCCGGTGGCGACCGCCGAGGCCGCCTGGTCGAGCGATTCGCAGGAACTCGCGGTCAGGCGCAGCGCATCGCCATCCATCCGCACATCGGCGGCGAAGATGACCGCCATGCCTTCCTTCAGGATCTCGCGCGACTTGGAGAGCACCTCGGAGAAGCAGGTGACCTCGGTGCTGCCGCTGGAATCGGAGATCCGGACCCAGGCCATGCGGCTGCCGGTCTTGGTGGTGCGCTCCTTGGTGCCGACCACGGTCCCGGCCAGCTTGAGGATGCCCGCCCCGCCGCGCGCCGCCGCCTCCATCCGGGCGATGGGGGTGACGCGCAGCTTGGCCAGGACTTCCTTGTAGCTGTCCAGCGGATGCGCCGAGAGGTGGAAGCCGATCGCCTCCGCCTCCTCGGCCAGCTTCTCCAGCGTCGGCCAGTCGGGGCGCTCCGGCAGGCGCAGCGGCGCCTCTTCCGCCGCCACCCCGCCGAAGAGGCCGATCTGGTCGCTCGACCGCTCCTCGGCCGAGGACTGGGCGCGGCGCAGGATCGCCTCCGCCCCGTGCATCACCCGGGCGCGGTTCCGGTCGAGTCCCTCGAAGGCCCCGGCGCGGGCGAGGTTCTCCAGCTGCATCTTGTTCAGCAGCTTGGGATCGACGCGGGCGGCGAAATCCACCAGCGAGCGGAAGGGGCCGCCCTGCTTGCGGGAGGCCACGAGGTCGCGCATGGCTCCCAGCCCGACGCGCTTCACCGCGGCCAGGGCGAAGCGAATGGACTTCTTCCCGTCCTCGGCGATCTCGACGTTGAACTCCGCCTCGGAAAGATTCACGTCCGGCGGCAGCACCTTGATGCCGAGGCGCGAGGCCTCGCCCATATGCCCGGCCAGCTTGTCCGTGTTGCCCAGGTCGAGCGACATCGAGGCCGCCAGGAACTCCTCGGGGTGGTTCGCCTTCAGCCAGGCGGTCTGGTAGGCGACCAGGGCATAGGCGGCGGCATGCGACTTGTTGAAGCCGTATTCCGCGAACTTCTCCATCAGGTCGAAGATCTCGCCGGCCTTGTTTTCCGGCACGCCGTTCCTCGTGGCGCCATCCACGAAGATCTTGCGCTGCGCCTCCATCTCGGCGCGGTTCTTCTTGCCCATGGCACGGCGCAGCAGGTCGGCGCCGCCGAGCGAATAGCCCGCCAGCTCCTGCGAAATCTGCATCACCTGCTCCTGGTAGACCAGGATGCCGTAGGTCTCCTCGACCAGCGCCCGCATCTTCGGATGCGGCGCGTCCCAGGCCTCGCCATGCTTGCGCTGGCAATAGGCGGGGATATTGGCCATCGGCCCCGGCCGGTAGAGCGAGACGGCGGCGATCAGGTCCTCGAACCGGTCGGGCCGCATCATCCGCAGCACGTCGCGCATGCCCTGGGATTCGAACTGGAACACCGAGGCGGAATCGCCCCGCGCCAGCATCTCGTAGGTCTTCGCGTCATCCAGCGGGATGCGCGCGAGATCGACCTCGATGCCCTGCTTCGCCAGCATCTGCACCGCGCGTTGCAGCACGGTGAGCGTCTTGAGGCCCAGGAAGTCGAACTTCACCAGCGAGGCGCTCTCCACGTATTTCATGGAGTACTGCGTCACCAGGTCCGGAGCCCGCGGGTCGCGGTAGAGGGGCACGATGTCGATCAGCGGCTTGCGCCCGATCACCACGCCGGCGGCATGGGTGGAGGCGTTGCGGTACAGCCCCTCCAGCTCCAGCGCCGTCTCCATCAGCCGTGCCACGGTCTCGTCCGCCTTCTGCATCTCCTGCAGCCGGGGCTCCCCGTCGATCGCCTGCCGCAGGCTGACCGGCTTGGCGGGGTTGAAGGGGATCAGCTCGGCGATCTTGTTCACCTGCCCATAGGGCATGCCCATGACGCGGCCCACATCGCGCACCACCGCCTTGGCCTGAAGGCGGCCGAAGGTGATGATCTGCCCCACCCGGTCCTCGCCATATTCGCGGCGGACGTAGTTGATCACCTCGTCGCGCCGGTCCTGGCAGAAGTCGATGTCGAAATCCGGCATCGAGACGCGTTCCGGGTTCAGGAAGCGCTCGAACAGCAGCCCGAACTGCATCGGGTCGAGATCGGTGATGGTCAGCGCCCAGGCCGCCACCGAGCCGGCGCCCGAGCCGCGCCCCGGCCCCACCGGGATATCCTGCGCCTTGGCCCACTGGATGAAGTCGGCCACGATCAGGAAGTAGCCCGCGAAGCCCATCTTCTCGATGATGTCGAGCTCGAAGGCCAGGCGCTCGCGATAGGGCTCGCGGTCCGTGGTGCCCTGCGCGTCCAGCCGCGCCTCCAGACCGCGCTTGGCCATGTCGCGCACCGTCTCGGCCTCGGTCATGCCCGGCTGCACCTTGGGGCAGATCGGCAGCTCCGGCTTGCGCGTTTCCGCCATCACGGCGCAGCGGCGGGCGATGGCCAGGGTGTTGTCGCAGGCCTCCGGCAGGTCGGCGAAGAGCTTGCGCATCACCTCGGGCGGCTTGAACCAGTGCTCCGGCGTGCAGCGCGGCCGGTCCGGCTCGGCCAGGGTGCGGCCATGCGCGATGCAGAGCAGCGCGTCATGCGCCTCGTACATCCGCGCCTCGGCGAAATGCACATCGTTGGCTGCCACCAGCGGCACGCCCACGAGATCGGCCAGCGCGATCAGCCCCGGCTCCGCCGCGCGGTCGCGGTCGGTGCCATGCCGGGTCAGCTCCACCGCCAGCCGGTCGCCGAAAGCCTCGTGCAGTGTCCGCAGCAGGTGCTCCGCCGGATCGCGCCGCCCTTCCAGCAGCAGCCGCCCGAGCGGCCCGCGCGTGCCGCCGGTCAGCAGCGTCACGCCCTCGCTGCATTCGCGGAGCTGGTCGAGATCGATGCAGGGCAGGCCCGAGATGTCCTCGCCCAGCCAGCCGAGCGAGGAAAGGCGCTGCACGTTGACCAACCCCTGGCGGTCCATCGCCAGCGCCACCACCGGATCGGGCTGGCAGCGCATCGGCTCCGGCCGTTCCTCCGTCGCACGGCGGGAGAGCCAGAGCTGGCAGCCCATGATCGGCTGCACATTCTCCTTCGTGGCGTACTGCGCGAATTCCAGCCCGCCGAACATGTTGGAGGTATCTGTCAGGGCCACCGCCGGCATGCCCAGCTTGCGGGCGAGGCCGGGGAGCTTGTCGGCCTTGATGGCGCCCTCCGCGAGGGAATAGGCGGAATGGACGTGGAGATGGACGAAGCTGCCGGACATGTCCCCCTTGTAGCACAGGCCGGCGATTCGGACCCGGTGGGAGGCGGCACACCCCCGCCGCCTCAGCGCCCCCGCATCGGCCCGGCCGGCATGCCCTGGCCATCGCCCCCACCGGACGGCCCCTCCGCCGGCATGCCCTGTCCTGAACCCTGCCTCGGCTCGCGGCCCTGATCCCGCAGCAGCGGCCCGCCCTGGCCGCGGCCGCCACCCACCCCCGGACGACCGCCATCCCGGTTCAGGTCGTTCGCGTCGCGGCCACCCGGCACCGGGGCCGGTTCCC
>NZ_BDLP01000023.1:0-27475 GCF_001950415.1 Roseomonas sp. TAS13 | reverse complement strand
GCGGCTTCCCCGGGGATGGGCGGGCGGCTGCGGGCCTGGTTCCGCCCGCTGCTGCCGGCCGGATGTGGTGCCCTGGCCATGCTGGCCCTCTGCGCCGTCTGGCTGGCGATCTCGCCGCCCAGCCTCAGCCTGCCGGGCTCCTCCGGCCTGGATGACGACAACGCCCTGATCTCCGCCACCCAGGTCCTGGCCCTGCTGGATACCGATTCCTGACGATGCGCCTTTCCATTCCTGTCCTGCTGCGGGCCGGCTTCGGCGCGTCGCTGGCGCTCAACCTCGTGCTCGGCGGGCTGCTGCTGTTCCGCGATCCGGGCGGCGGGCCGGCGGACCCGCGCCGGCTGGTCGCCCATATGGAACGCCTGCTGCCGCCCGGGGACCGCGAGGTCTTCCATGCGCGCATGGAGATGGGCTGGGAAACGCGCGACGCCGCCCGGCGGCGGCTTCGCAAAGCCTTCGCCGAGGTGCGGGCCAGCATCGGGCGCGAGCCCTTCGACCCGGCGGCGCTGCAGGCCGCGCTGGCCGCCACGCGGACCGAGGGGGCGGTGTTCGGCCAGAGTTTCGACACCAACCTGGTGCAGGCAATGGGCGCGATCTCGCCGGAAGGCCGGCGCCGGATCGCCGAGGACATGCCGCCCGGTCGCTCCCAGGGGCGGCGCGGCCGGGACGCCGGCGGCCATGGGCCCGGGGACCGGGCAGGGGATCGAGCCGGGGATCGAGCCGGGGATGGGCCAGGGGACCAGGACGATTGAGCGATTTCGCTGAGGCTGCGGGCGCGGCCGTGCGACCCGTCCGGGGTGCTCCGTGCCTTGTCTCCCATGAGGTTCCCCACGGGGTTGCCCAGGGGGCTCCCCAGGGGGCTCCCCGCCGGGCGCTGCTGCTGCTCGCCGGTGCCGCCGCCGCCCTGGCCGCCTGTGGGCCGCGGCCCGGGCCGGTGAGCTCCGGCCTCGCCCTGCCGGACCGTTTCCGCGAGGCGGCCGAGACGCCGGCCGTCTGGCCCGCTCCGGACTGGTGGAAGGGCTTCGGCTCGCCCGAGCTGGACCGGCTGATGGAGGCCGCGGCGGCGGGGAACTTCGACCTGGCCGCCGCCGAGGCGCAGGTGCGGCAGGCCGACGCGCAGCTTCGGATCACCGGGGCCTCGCTGCTGCCGACTCTGGATGCCAGCGGGGATGCCAGCCAGACGCGCACCAGCGGCTATGGGCGCGCCAGCACCTCGGCACGCTCGGTCAAGAGCCTGTCCCTCGCGGCGAGCTACGAGATCGACTTCTGGGGCAAGAACCGCAACGCCACCGAGGCGGCGCGGCAGACCGCGATCGCGCGGCGCTTCAATGTCGGCACGGTGATGATGACCACCCAGGCCTCCCTCGCGGAGACCTATTTCACGGTGCTGGAGGGGCAGGAGGAACTGCGCACGCAGCTCGACAACCTCGATGCCGCGAACCGGGTGCTGGCGGTGATCCGCGCCCAGGTGGCGGCGGGCACGGCCACGGGGCTGGACCTGGCGCAGCAGGAGACGGTGGTGGCGCAGCAGGAGGCGGCCGTGCCGCCGCTGCGCCAGACCATCGGGCAGAACATCAACGCCATCGCCACGCTGATCGGGCGGACGCCGGAGAGCTTCAAGGTGACCGGCGGGCGGCTGGACGAGCTGCGCGTGCCGGTGGCGGCGCCGGGCCTGCCGGCGGAGGCGCTGGCGCGGCGGCCGGACGTGCATCTGGCGGAGGCCAACCTCGCCTCGGCCAACGCCAATGTGGCGGCGGCGCGGGCGGCGCTGCTGCCCTCCGTGACGCTGACGGCGCAGGGCGGGTTCCAGACGCTGAACCTGGCCAACCTGGTGACGCCGGAGGCAGCCTTCTTCACGCTCGCCGCCGGGATCACGCAGACCATCTTCGACGGTGGCGCGCTGCGCGGTCAGGTTGCGCTCAGCCGGGCGCAGGCGGAGGAACTGGTGGTGGAATACCGCCGCGCCATCGTCTCGGCGCTGGTGGATGTGGAGAACGCGCTGATCGCCTTCCGTGAATCGGCCGATCGCGTGGAGCGGCAGGCGAATGCGGCTGCAAAGGCGCAGCAGGCCTACAATATCTCCGAGGCGCAGCTCCGCGCCGGGACCATCGACCTGATCACCCTGATCAACACGCAGCAAACGCTGTTCTCCGCCCGCACCAGCCTGGTGCAGGCGCGGCTCGCCTATTTCCAGGCCGCGGTGGGGCTGTTCCGCGCCCTGGGCGGCGGCTGGCGCTGAGACGAAAGATCCCCATGACACGGTCATCCTTCTCCCGCCTCGTGGTGCTGGTCGTCCTGCTCGCCGGGCTGGGCGGCGGTGGCTACTGGGCCTGGAAGCACTATCTGGGCGGCGGAGCGCAGGACGGCACGACGGCGGCCCGGAGCGGCGGGCCCGCCGCTCCGGGCGCGGCGCGGCGGCGCGGGCCGGGCGGCCCCGGACCCGGCGGCGGCGTGCCTGTGCCGGTCACGGCGGCGACGGCGGAGGTCCGGGACCTGCCGCTGACCCTGGACGCGCTGGGCACGGTGACGCCGCTGAACACCATCACCGTGCGCTCCCAGGTCTCGGGCACGCTGGTCGAGGTGGCCTTCCGGGAGGGGCAGGAGGTGCGGAAGGGCGACCTCCTCGCCCGCATCGACGACCGCACCTATGTCGCGGCGCTGGAGCAGGCCAAGGCCAAGAAGGCCTATGACCAGGCGCAGCTCGCCAATGCGAAGGTGGACCTGCAGCGCTACCAGGGGCTGCTCGCCGCCAACGGCGTGACCCGGCAGCAGGTGGACACGCAGCGCGCCCAGGTGGCGATGTACGAGGCCCAGGTGGCGCAGGACCAGGCCGCCATCGACAGCGCGCAGACGCAGGTGGACTTCACCGTGATCCGCTCCCCGATCGACGGGCGGGTGGGGCTGCGGCAGGTCGATGCGGGGAACCTCGTGCAGACCTCGGACAGCAGCGGCCTCGTGACCCTGACGCAGATGCGGCCGATCACCGCCATCTTCACCATCCCGCAGCAGGAGCTGGGGCGGCTGCTGCGCGCCCAGGCGGCGGGCAAGGTGCCCGTACGCACCATCGCGGCGGGCGACGATCCGGGGGCGGAGGGCACGCTGCTGACCGTGGACAACCAGGTGGACAGCGCCACCGGCACGGTGAAGGCGCGGGCCGTGTTCCCGAACGAGGACAACCGGCTCTGGCCGGGGGCCTTCGTGAACCTCCGCATCGGCATCGAGACGGTGCCGGATGCCACGGTGGTGCCGCTGGTGGCCGTGCAGCAGGGGCCGGACGGGGCCTTCGTCTTCGTGGTGGGCAGCGACAGCAAGGTGGAGCAGCGCAGCGTGCAGCTGGGCCCGGTGACGCTGGCGGAGGCGGTGATCCGCCAGGGGCTGAAGCCGGGCGAGCGGGTGGTGACCTCGGGCGCGCTGAGGCTCAACCCGGGGGCCACGGTCTCGGTGGTGGACCCTGCCGCGCCCGCGCCGGAGGCACCGGCGGCACCCAGCGCGGCGCGGCAGGCCCGCCGGCAGGCGGAGGCCCAGGCCGGGACCCAGGCCGGGACCCAGGCCGGGGGGGCATCGGGGCCCCAGGCGGGGGCCCGCAATTGAACATCGCCGCGCCCTTCATCGCCCGGCCGGTGGCGACCACGCTGCTGGCCATCGCGGTGCTGCTGGGGGGCATCCTGGGCTATCTGCGCCTGCCGGTCTCCTCGCTGCCGGAGGTGGATTTCCCGACCATCGAGGTCAGCACGCAGCTCCCCGGCGCCTCGCCGGACACGGTGGCGCTGCTGGTTTCGGCGCCGCTGGAGCGGCAGTTCGCGCAGATCTCCGGCCTGACGGCGATGACCGCCGTCTCGGGGCCGGGGGTGAACCGGATCACGCTGCAGTTCCGGCTCGACAAGAGCATGGACACGGCGTCCCAGGACGTGCAGGCGGCGCTGGACGCGGCGCGGGGGACGCTGCCCTCCACGCTTCCCTATCCGCCGACCTACAGCAAGGTGAACCCCGCGGACCCGGCGATCGTCACCCTGGCGCTGACCTCCGACACGCTGCCCATCGCGCGGCTGAGCGACACGGCGGACACGATCCTGGCGCAGAAGCTGGCGCAGGTGAGCGGGGTGGGGCGGGTCAGCGTGCAGGGCAACATGCGCCCCGCGGTGCGGCTGCGCGTCGATCCGCAGCGCCTCGCCGCCTATGGCATCGGGCTGGAGACGGTGCGCACCGCCATCTCCAACGCCAACCAGAACTCGCCCAAGGGCACGCTGGACGGGGCGCGGCAGGCGGCGAGCATCCTGGCCAACGACCAGATCACCACGCCGGCGGAGTTCAGTGACGTCATCATCGCCTGGAAGGACGGCGCGCCGGTGCGGCTGCGCGATGTCGGCACCTCCGCCGAGGCGCTGGAGAACGACCGCAACGGCGCCTGGTTCAACGGCCGGCCCGCCATCCTGATCGACGTGCAGCGGCAGCCGGGCGCCAATATCGTGGAGACGGTGAGCCGCATCCAGGCGCTGATGCCGGAGCTTTCGGCCGCCGTGCCGGCGGGGGCGCGGCTGTCGGTCGTGTCGGACCGGACGGAAACGATCCGCGCCTCGGTGCACGAGGTGCAGCTGACGCTGGTGCTGGCCGTGGCGCTGGTGGTGGGGGTGATCTACCTCTTCCTCGGCAGCGGGCGGGCGACGCTGGTGCCCGCGGTGTCGCTGCCGCTGTCGATCATCGGCACCTTCGGCGTCATGGCGATGATGGGCTATTCGCTCGACAACCTGTCGCTGATGGCGCTGACCATCGCCACCGGCTTCGTGGTGGACGATGCGATCGTGATGATCGAGAACATCGTGCGGCTGATCGAGGAAGGGAAGAAGCCGCTGGAGGCCGCCTTCGAGGGCGCGCGGCAGATCGCCTTCACCATCGTCTCGCTCACCGTCTCGCTGATCGCGGTGTTCATCCCGCTGCTGTTCATGGAGGGCGTGGTCGGGCGGCTGTTCCGGGAGTTCGCCGAGACGCTGACGGCCGCCGTGCTGGTCTCCATGGTCATCTCGCTGACCCTGACGCCGATGATGTGCGCGCTGGTGCTGCGGCCGCATTCCCGGCCGGGGCTGGTGGCGCGCTGGGTGGAGGGCGGCTTCGAGCGGATGCGGCGCGGCTACGGCCGGATGCTGGCCGTCACGCTGCGGCACCAGGGGCTGACGCTGCTGGTGGCGCTGGGCACGGTGATCCTGACCGGCTGGCTCTATGTGGTGATCCCCAAGGGCTTCCTGCCGGCGCAGGACAACGGGCTGATCCAGATCACCACCGAGGCGCCGCAGGATGCCTCCTTCGCAAGGGTGGCGGCGCTGCAGCAGCGGCTGGCCGAGGTGGTGCGGCAGGACCCGGCGGTCGCCTCCGTCGCCGTCACCGCCGGGGCGGGGGCGACCAACCCGGCGCAGAACACCGGGCGCATCATCGTCGTGCTGCGCCCGCGCGACGAGCGCGACGCCACGGCGCAGCAGGTGATCGCGCGGCTTCAGCCGCGGCTGAACGCGGTGCCGGGCGGCATCGCCTATCCGGTGGCGGTGCAGGACATCCAGATCGGCGCGCGGCTTTCCACCACGCAGTACCAGTACACAATGACCGATTCCGACGCACAGCGCCTGGGCCT
Source organism: Roseomonas sp. TAS13 (assembly GCF_001950415.1). NCBI lineage: Bacteria > Pseudomonadati > Pseudomonadota > Alphaproteobacteria > Acetobacterales > Roseomonadaceae > Roseomonas > Roseomonas sp. TAS13. Next base: position 21,858 of record NZ_BDLP01000023.1, on the reverse strand, counting down.
CTGGGCGCCGCGCGTGGTGGATCGGTTCCGCCGGATCCCCGGCCTGCGCGACGTGGCGAGCGACCAGCGCGACGACGGCATCCGCATCGCCATCCAGGTGGACCGGGACAAGGCCTCGCGCCTCGGCGTCAGCATGGCGAGCGTGGCCAACGCGCTCTACGACAATTTCGGGCAGCGGCAGATCTCCACCATCTATGGCCAGAGCAACCAGTACCGCGTGGTGCTGGAGGCCGCCGACCCGGTGCGCAGCGATCCGAACATGATCGGGCAGATCCGCGTCACCGGCAGCAGCACGAGCACCGGCGCGGCGGATTCCGATACCACCACGACGACCAGCGCGGAGGTGCCGCTGGCGGAGATCGCGAGCTTCGCCCGGACGCGCGCGCCGCTTCTGGTGACGCGGGAGAACCAGTTCCCGGCGGTGACGATCAGCTTCAACCTGGAGGAAGGGATGTCGCTGGGCCAGGCGGTGGAGGCGATCCATGCCGCCGAGGCCGAGATCGGCCTGCCGGACACGGTGCAGGGGCGCTTCGGCGGCGACGTGGCGGAGTTCAACACCTCGCTCGCCGGGCAGCCCTGGCTGATCCTGGCGGCGATCATCGTGATCTACATCACGCTGGGCGTGCTCTACGAGAGCCTGATCCACCCGGTCACCATCCTCTCCACCCTGCCTTCCGCCGGCATCGGCGCGCTGCTGGCGCTGGAGCTCTGGGGGCTCGACCTGTCCGTGGTGGGGCTGATCGGCATCATCCTGCTGATGGGCATCGTGAAGAAGAACGGCATCATGGTGATCGACTTCGCGCTGGAGGCGCAGCGCGAGCGGGGCATGTCGCCGCACGACGCGGTGGTGGAGGCCTGCCTGATGCGCTTCCGCCCGATCATGATGACCACCGCCGCGGCGCTGCTGGGCGCGCTGCCGCTGGTGCTGTCCTCCGGCATCGGGGCGGAGCTGCGGCTGCCGCTGGGCGTGTCCATCGTCGGCGGGCTGCTGCTGAGCCAGCTCATCACCCTCTTCACCACGCCCGCCGTCTATCTGGCGATGGAGCGGCTGCGGGCCATGGTGGCGCGCTGGCGCGGGGCGGGCGGGACCTCCCCGGCGCCGGCGGAGTAGCGGGGCGGTGTTCTCGATCTCGGCGCCCTTCATCCGGCGGCCCATCGCCACCTTCCTGCTGGCGGTGGGAATGATGCTGGCGGGCGTCGTGGCCTTCGTGAAGCTGCCGGTCTCGGCCATGCCGCGCGTGGACCTGCCCACCATCTTCGTGCAGGTGAACCAGCCCGGCGCCAATCCGGAGACGCTGGCGGCGACGGTGATCGCGCCGCTGGAGCGGCAGATCGGCGCGGTGGCGGGGATCACGGAGATGACCTCCTTCTCCTCCACCGGCACCGGCAACATCATCATCCAGTTCGACATCAGCCGGACGCAGGAAAGCGCCGCGCGCGACGTGCAGGCCGCCGTGAACGCGGCGCGGCAGGACCTGCCATCCGGCCTGCCCAACCCGCCCACCGTGCGCAAGATCAACCCGGCGGATGCGCCGGTGCTGATCCTGGCGCTGACCTCGGACACGCTGACGCAGAGCGCGCTCTACGACGTGGCGGACAGCATCGTGGCGCAGCGCCTGTCGCAGGTGGACGGGGTGGCGCAGGTGCAGGTAGGGGGCGCCGACCAGCCGGCGGTGCGCGTCGCGGTGAACCCGGACGCCATCGCCGCGGCGGGCGTGTCGCTGGAGGATGTGCGCACCGCGCTGGGCAACGCCAATGTCACCCAGGCCAACGGACTGATCGACGGGCCGGAGCAGGCGGCCTCGATCGGGCTGAACAGCCGCCTGCTGCGGGCGCGGGACTTCCAGACGCTGATCGTCAAGGCGACGGACAAGGGCGTGGTGCGGCTTTCCGCCATCGCCCGGGTCACCGACGGCAGCCGCAACCGGCGGCAGGCGGGCTTCTTCGACAGCCGGCCCTCGGTGCTGCTGCAGGTGTACAAGCAGGCCGATGCCAATGTGATTGACGTGGTGGACGGCGTGCGGGCCATGGAGCCGCAGCTGCTGCGCTGGATGCCGGGCGGCGTCCAGGTCAACGTGCAGAGCGACCGTTCCGGCACCATCCGCGCCAGTGTGGAGGAGGTGGAGTTCACGCTGCTGCTCTCCATCGGGCTGGTGATCGGTGTGGTGGCGGTCTTCCTGCGGCGGCTTTCCTCGATCCTGGCGGCCAGCGCGGCGGTGCCGCTGTCGCTGCTGGCCACGCTGGTGGTGATGTGGTTCCTCGGCTACTCGCTGAACAACTTCTCGCTGATGGCGCTGACCATCGCGGTCGGCTTCGTGGTGGACGATGCCATCGTGATGATCGAGAACGTGTCCCGCCTGCGCGAACGCGGGATGGGGCCGGTCGAGGCGGCGCTGGAGGGGGCGCGGGAGATCGGCTTCACCATCGTCTCCATCACCGTCTCGCTGGTGGCGGTCTTCCTGCCGCTGCTGGCCATGGGCGGCGTGGTCGGGCGCATCTTCCGGGAATTCTCGGTGACGCTGGCGGTGGCGGTGCTGGTCTCGGGCGTGCTGTCGCTGACGCTGACGCCCATGATCACGGCGCATTTCGGCGGGACAAGGCCGGAACGGCCGCCGGGCCGCCTGGCGCGGGGCTTCGAGCGGACGCTGGACGCGGTGGTCGGCTTCTACCTGCGGACGCTGCGCGTGGTGCTGCATTTCCGGCGCACCGCGCTGCTGGCCACGCTCTGCTTCGTGGTGCTGACCGTCTGGCTCTACACGGTGGTGCCCAAGAGCTTCTTCCCGGAACAGGACACCGGGCTGATCCAGGGCTTCAGCCAGGCCGCGCCCGACACCTCCTTCGACCGGATGATGGGTTTGCAGCAGCGGGTGGGCGAGATCATCGCGGCGGACCCGGCGGTGGCCAGCATCGGCACCACCATCGGCACCGGCTTCAACGGCGGCACCAATTCGGGTTCGATCTATATCCAGCTCAAGCCGCGCGAGGAGCGTGGCGTGACCGCCGCCCAGGTGATCGACCGGCTGCGCGCGCCGCTGAGCCATATTCCCGGCGTGAACGTCTTCATGCGGTCGCAGCAGGACCTCTTCATCGGCGGCCGGGGCGGCAACGCGCAGTATTCCTACGTGATGCTGGGCACGGATATCGGGGAGCTGCGCGACTGGACCGAGAAGATGGTCCGCAAGCTGCGCACGGTGCCGGGCATCACCGACGTGTCCTCGGACCAGGAGAGCGCGGGGCTGGTGGAGCGCCTGATCATCGACCGCGACGCCGCGGCCCGGCTGGGCGTGGGGGTGGAGGATATCAGCGCCGCCTTCAACAACGCCTTCGCGCAGCGCCAGGTCTCCACCATCTACATGTCGCGCAACCAGTACCGCGTGGTGCTGGAGGTCACCCCGTCCCTGCAACAGAGCGCGACGCAGTTCGACCGTGTCTTCGTGCCCGGGCGCGACGGGCCGGTGCCGCTGCTGGCCGTGGCGAAGGTGCGGCGGGAGACCGCGCCGCTGCGCGTGACGCACCGCAGCCAGTTCCCGGCCACCACCATCACCTTCAACCTCGCCGAAGGCGTCTCGCTGAGCCAGGCGCAGGAGCTGGTTGCGCAGGCGGAGCGGGAGATCATGCTGCCCGCCGGCATCCGCACCCAGTATGGCGGCAATGCCGCGGCCTTCCAGGATTTCGAGGGCTCGCAGCCGCTGCTGATCCTGGCGGCGCTGCTCTCGATCTACATCGTGCTGGGCGTGCTCTACGAGAGCTATGTCCACCCGCTGACCATCCTCTCGACCCTGCCCACGGCGGGGCTGGGCGCGCTGCTGGCGCTGCTGGCCACCGGCACCTCCTTCAGCGTCGTGGCGCTGATCGGCGTGATCCTGCTGATGGGTATCGTGAAGAAGAACGCCATCATGCTGGTGGATTTCGCGCTGTCGCATGAGCGCGAGGAAGGCGCGTCGAGCGAGGAATCCATCCTGGCCGCCTGTCGCGACCGCTTCCGGCCGATCCTGATGACGACGCTGGCCGCGCTGTTCGGCGCGCTGCCGCTGGCGCTGGGCAGCGGGGTGGGGGCGGAGCTGCGGCAGCCGCTCGGCATCTCCATCATCGGCGGGCTGGTCATGTCGCAGCTGCTGACGCTCTACACCACGCCGGTGATCTACCTGGCGCTCGACCGCTGGCGCCTGCGCGGGCGGCGCGATCCGGGGCCGGCACGGCTGGAGCCGGCGGAGTAGGGCCCCGGCGTGGCACTTTCGGGAGGCCATCCACGAAGCGTTTCGACCGGAGGCCGGGGGTGGATGGTGGCTGGGCTGCGTCCCGCGGGATAGGCGGGTCCTCCGGACAGGGAGCATGATCGTTTGACAGAGGGAGCGGCTTTCCGGCTCCCTGTCCAGCGGATCGCTGCCTCGTGAGACCTGTCATGCCCGGATGCCGCCCTGTCCCCCCGCCATTCCTCTGCGCCGGATGCCCCGGACGATGAGGATCTGCGTCCTGGGGGCCGGAATCGCCGGCCTGGCGGCCGCCTATCACCTCGGGCGGGACGGGCATGAGGTCACGGTGCTCGACCGCGAGGCCGGGCCGGGGCTGGGCACCAGCAAGGCGAATGGCGGGCAGCTCAGCTATTCCTATGTCGCGCCGCTGGCGGCGCCGGGGGTGGCGCGCAAGGGCATGCACTGGATCCTCGACGGCGAGGCGCCGCTGCGGCTGAAGCCGCAGGCCGACCCCCGGCTCTGGCGCTGGCTGAAGGCCTTCCTGCGGGCCTCGCGGCGCGAGGTGTTCGAGCAGGGCACGCGCGAGATGCTGGCGCTGGCCTATCACAGCCGCGGCGTCCTCGATGCGATGATGGCGCGCGACCCGCTGGAATTCTCCTGGCGGCAGAACGGCAAGCTGGTGGTGTTCCGCGACGAGGGCGACCTGCGCGGCGCGGCCTCGCTGGTGGCGTATCAGGCGCAGTACGGCGCGAAACAGCAGGTGCTGGATGCGCGCGAATGCCTGGCGCTGGAGCCGGCGCTGCGCGACACGGCCGACAGGCTGGCGGGCGGCGTCTTCACGCCGGACGAGGCGGTGGGCGATGCGCACGGCTTCTGCGAGGCGCTGCGCGGCGTGCTGCGGGGCTGGCCGAACATCCGCTTCCGCTTCAACCATCCGGTGACGGCCCTGCGCCTGTCGAACGGCGCGGTGGCCGCAGCGGAAAGCCCGGCGGGGCTGGTGGAAGCGGATGCCTTCGTCCTGTCCTCCGGAATCGGGGCGCTGTCGCTGGCCGAGCCGCTGGGGCTGATGCTGCCGCTCTATCCGCTCAAGGGCTACAGCCTGACGGTGCCGGTGCGGGCGGGCGACCTGCCGCCGGAGGTCAGCATCACCGATGCGCATCACAAGGTGGTCTATGCGCTGCTGGACCGGGCGGTGGAGGGAGCCGAGGGGCGGCTGCGCGTGGCGGGGATGGTGGATCTCGTCGGCTTCGCCACGGATCTGGTGCAGCGGCGGCTCGGCACGCTGACGCGGCAGGCGCGCGAGGTCTTCCCCGCCGCCGCCGACTGGCCGCGCGCGCAGCCCTGGGCGGGCCTGCGCCCCGCGACGCCGGACTGGAAGCCGATCCTGGGGCCGAGCGGGATCGATGGGCTCTGGCTCAACCTTGGCCATGGCGGGCTGGGCTTCACCATCGGCTGCGGCACGGGCGAATTGCTGGCGGCGATGATCGCAGGGCGGGAGACGGGGATCCCGGTGGAGCCCTATGCGATGGGGCGGGTGACGCGGACCGCCCAGGCGGCCTGATGTCCGGGACCCGCGTCTTCGCGCGGGTGAGGGCCGGGCTGGAGCGCCGCGGGTGTGATGCCCCGGCCCTGCCGGTGCGGCGGATTTCGCGGGCGGGGCGCTACGGTCCCGCCACGACCAGCGACAGCACGAGAAGGTAGTGGCTGGCCGCCGCCGCCAGGACCATGGCGTGCCAGAGCGCGTTGTGGAAGGGCAGGCGGTGCGCGAGGTGGAAGGCCACGCCGCCCGTGTAGAGCAGCGCCCCGAGGCCCAGCGCGCCGAGCTGCCAGGCCGAGAGCGCGCGGATGAGCGGTGGGAGCGCGATCAGGCCCACCCAGCCGAGGATGAGATAGAGGGCGAGGCCCAGGCCCTCGTGGCGCCCCGGAGCCAGGAGCTTCAGGGCCACGCCGCCGGCGGCGCCGGTCCAGACCATGGCGAGGAGGGCGATGCTCCATCCGCCGCCGAGGGAGAGGGCCATGACGGGCGTGTAGGTGCCGGCGATCAGCAGGTGGATGGCGGCATGGTCGAAGCGGCGGAGGCGCTGCCGGAGCCGGCCGGGCGGCGCCATGTTGTAGGCGGCCGAACAGGCGAAGCTCGCGCCCAGGCCCAGCAGATAGGGGGTGACGGCGGCGAGGGCGAGCCAGCCGGGGCGCGCGATGGCGGCGCCCAGCAGGTGGATGCCACCGGCCAGGACGGCGGCGAGGCCCAGGAGATGGACGCCGCCATCCGCGATGCGTTCGCGTCTGGAAAAGGACAGCGCGGGGGACGCCCCGGCCAGGGCGTCCCGCGCCGGATGCATCAACCGCCGCGGATCAGCGGCGGGACTTGCCGCGCTCGATCTCACGTTCCAGGGCGCTGCGCTCGGTCTGGCCGGAGCGGCGGGCGATCTCACGCACGATGGCCGGGGAAACGCGGTGGCGCTTGGCCAGATAGGCGATGGTGTCCTCCAGGCCCTCAGGCGGGGCGGCCGGCTCCGCGGCGGGTTTGGGCTTCGGCTTGGTCTGCTGGGACACGGGACTGCACCTGGAAGGGAGGAAGAGGGGAAAGGCGAAGCGGAACCGTCAGGCGGGCATGGTGTTCCGGCCGAGGACGCTGGTCGGGCTCAGGCGCATCTCGCTCTCGCGCACGACACGTTCCTGGCCGTCCTGGCCCTGGCGGACGCGGTACTCGCGGTCCGGCGAATCATTCGGCAGGAGGCGGGTGATGGTGTAGCGGCCTCGTGCCTCGTGCGGATTGAAGAGATGGGGAACCAGCTCGACCTCGTCGCCGATCTGGAAACGGTGGTTGGCCATGGGCTTTCCTTCCGGGCTGTGGAGCCTGCCGCAGGATGTCCGGACGGTCCCCGCAGGGGCCGGTCCGGTATCCGGACGGGCCATGCCCGCCGGTCGCGGGGAGGGGAGACCCCTCCCCGACACGTCACGCCGCGCGGATGTTGCCGGCGGAGACGCGGCCTTCGCGGCCCTGCACGAGCTCGTACTCGAGCTTGTCGCCCTCGCGGGGCTCCTGGAGGCCGGCGCGCTGCACGTCGGAGACATGAAGGAAAACGTCCTTCGAGCCGTCATCCGGCTGGATGAAGCCGAAGCCCTTGGTGCTGTTGAACCACTTGACGGTGCCTGAGGCCATGATGGGTGTTCCGTTTCCGAAAGGCCGGGGCGCGACATGCGCACCGGATCGGCATCGAGGGGAACGGACACCGAGCTCGACGCTCGGAGGAGCAAGGAGAACAGGCCGGCACGACGAGACTGACCGGAGGAACATGGGCGCCCGGAACGGGATTTGCAAGTGACGAGGGGGCGCGAGGGGGCGCGAGGCTGCCGGTGCCGCCATGCGTCCAAAGGGGGAGAGGTGAGGCCATGCCCTCACGGACGCCGTGCGGGCCGCGGGCTCAGGCGATCTCCCGGACCAGCTTGGCGCGCAGCGCGCGGGCGAAGTCGGCGCGGGATTCCGCGGCCATGACGAAGGCGCCAGGTCCGGCGATGACGGTGGCTTCATAGGTCTGGCGCAGGCCGGGGTGGTCGCCCTCGATGGCCAGGGCGTTGATCATGATGCCCCGGGCCTCGGCCGCCTGCCGTGCTTCCTCGAGGGGGCGCAGGCTGCGCATGTCGGGGGCATCGCCGGAAACGTCGATCACCTTCTCGTCGGCCCGCCAGGGCGCGGCGGCCAGCAGGCCGGTGGAATGCTCCACCGCGTCGCCGATGGCGTTCCAGGATTGCGGCGACCGCGGCGCGGCCATCACGGCGCCCGCCATGGCCTGGGCGGCGGCGGCGCCGTCGATGCGGTGCCAGCCCACCACCGTGGCCGCGCCGCCCGGGGCGCCCCATTCCACCAGGGCGATGCCGATGGCGCCGAGCGGTCCGGAACCGATCGCGGCCAGCACATCGGGATGGGTGATGGCCTGGGCGCAGCCCTCGCGCTGCAGGCGGAACTCGTCGGCATCGATGCTGCCGGATGCGTCGATGGCCAGGACCAGCAGCAGGTCGATCACCCGTCCCTCGGCCCGCGCGGGCGTCGCGGCGGCAAGGGCTGCGGGGAGAAGAAGGGCGTCGCGGCGGCGCCAGCCAGGGCGGGCGGCACCGGGGCGGGCGGCACCGGGGCGAGGGGGTGAAGGGTGGTCCGTCATGCCGCGCGCCTCCGGATGGGTCCGGAGAGAGGTTTGGAGGCGGGCGGGGGATGTCAACCGGGGTGGCGGCGGCCTCGGAGGAAGGCCCTGCCTTCCCCCGAACCCCCATCCGCCAGGACCCTGGGGGTCCTGGACCTCCCCTTCCTTGGCGCTTGTTGCAGGCCGGATCGCGCCGCGGGAGGCGGAGCCCCGCCCGGGACGGGGCAGCGCCGGATCAACCCGCCGTGGCCGGCTCCGCATTGGCGCGGGTCAGGCGCGTGAGCATGGCGGCGACCAGCGGCATGCCGATGCGGTTCGGGTCCGTCATCAGCGATTCCGGGTGGAACTGCACCGCCGCGATGGGCAGGCGCCTGTGCTCCACGGCCATGACGACGCCATCCTCGGTCTCGGCGGTAACGGCGATCTCCTCCGGCAGCACCAGCCGGCGCGCGTGCAGCGAGTGGTATCGTCCCACGGCGAACTCCTCCGGCAGGTCCTGGAGGAAGCGGCTGTCCTTGCGGTGGATCAGCGAGGGCTTGCCATGCATGGGCCGCTCCAGAACGTCCAGCGCGCCGCCGAAATGCTCGACGATACCCTGCAAGCCGAGGCAGACGCCGAAGGCGGGCAGCCTGCGTTCCACCAGCAGGTCCAGCGTCTCGGTCATCGCGAAATCCGACGGGCGGCCCGGGCCGGGGGACAGCACCACGAGGTCGATGCCGTCGGCACCCTCGCGCAGCCGTTCCCGCGCCAGTTCGGGGCGCATCGTCGTGACCTCGGCCCCGGCGGCGCGGAAATAGCTGGCCAGGGTGTGCACGAAGCTGTCCTCGTGATCGACCAGCAGCACGCGCGGGCTGTGGCCCAGCAGCTCGGCCGGGGCCGGGCGCTGCGGCGGGGCGGCGGGGGCGGCGCCCTTGATGGCGGCGAACATGGCGCTGGCCTTGAGGTGGCACTCGGCCTCCTCGGCCGCCGGGTCGCTGTCGTGCAGCAGCGTGGCGCCGGCCCGCACCTCGGCCACGCCGTCCTTCAGGCGGATGGTGCGCAGCGTCAGGCCGGTGTTCATGTTGCCGTCGAAGGTGATGCGCCCGATGGCGCCGCCATACCAGCGGCGGGCGGAACGCTCCTCGTTCTCGACATGACGGATCGCCCAGGTCTTGGGCGCGCCGGTGACGGTGACGGCCCAGGCATGGGACAGGAAGCCGTCCAGCGCGTCCATCTCCGGCAGCAGCTCGCCCTCCACATGGTCCACCGTATGGATCAGGCGGGAATACATCTCGATCTGGCGGCGGCCGATGACCTTGACGCTGCCGGGCACGCAGACACGCGACTTGTCGTTGCGGTCCACGTCGGTGCACATGGTCAGCTCGCTCTCCTCCTTGCGGGAATTGAGCAGGGTGCGGATGTTCTCGGCATCCTCCAGCGCGTCGCGGCCGCGCCTGATCGTGCCGCTGATCGGGCAGGTCTCGATGCGCCTGCCCTCGACGCGCACGAACATCTCGGGGCTGGCGGCGACCAGGAACTCGCCCTCGCCGAGATTCATCAGCGCGCCATAGGGGGCGGGGTTCACGCGGCGCAGCCGGTCGAAGAGCTCGCTCGGCGCATCGGCGCAGGGGGTGGCGAAGGTCTGGCCGAGGACCACCTCGAACAGGTCGCCGCGGGCGAAGGCCTCGCGCGCGCGCTCGACCATCGCGGCATATTCGCCGGGGCCGTAGTCGCTGCGGATCTCGCCGTCCTTCTCCGTGCCGGGACGGCAGGGGTCGGCGGGCGTCTCGCGCGGCAGGCCCTCGGTGGCGGCGCCTTCCACGGTGAACTCGTAGCGGTGGCGCTCGGCGGTGCCACGCATGTGGTCCACCACCAGCACCTCGTCCGGCAGGAAGAGGACGAGGTCGCGCTGGTCCGCGGCGCGGGGCAGGCGGAGCTTCATCGGCTCGAACTGGAAGACCAGGTCGTAGCCGAAGGCGCCGTAGAGGCCGAGATGCTCGTCCTCGCGCGCGCGGAACAGCTCGCCCAGGCGGCGCAGCACGGAGAAGACGGAGGGCTGGCGGGAGCGCTGCTCCTCCGGGAAGCGGCCTTCCGGCTCGCGCAGGCGGAGGAAAAGGCGGGTCGCGGAGGCCTCCGCCTCCCCGGCCTCCGCCATGCCGCGCAGGGCGGGGGCGATGGCGCGCAGCAGGGTCTCGCCACGCGCGTTGAGCGCCGTGACGGTGACCTCCCGCCCCCGGGCGGTGAGCATCACCGGCGGGTCGGCGAAGCCCATGTCCAGGCGCGTGTAGCGGCCGGGGAACTCGAAGGAGGAGGAGAGCAGCACGCCGCGCTGGCGGTCGAGGCGCTTCGCCAGGTCCGGCATCAGCGTCGCGGCATCGGCGGCGAGGGTTTCCCGCCGGACGGTCAACCCGCCTTCGGTGCGGTAGCTTGTCTGGGACATCGTGGACGCCTGCATCTCGACTCCGGGGTGGCTGGGCGGCCTCGGGGTCCGGGAAGGCTGGCAGGGGATATGAGAAAGGCCGCCCGGATCTCCGAGGCGGCCTTGAAACGTGGGAACGCGCGGGCCGCCTGTTCTACAGGGGCCACCACCAGCGGCTGGAGGGTTCGCGCGTGATCATGGCGGATTAGGTAGCCCGTGGTGCGGGGCGGTGCAAGGGGTGTTCCAGGCGGATGGGGCGGCCGCGACCGGCCGTGGACGGGGCGCCGCGGGCCCGAAGGCGGAAGGCCCCCCGGGGAAAGGCGCCACCTCCCCCGGGGGTGCCCGTGCCCGGTCAGGCCGTCTTCAGCCAGGACTCCACGCGGTCCTTGTGGCCGGCGATGTAGTTCGCCACCGCCTTGTCGTAGCTGGTCTCCTGCGCGTCCAGCATGGCCTTCTGCAGCTCGTCCAGCGGCAGGTTCATGCGGGTGAGCAGGCTGGTGACGCCGGGGCTCTGCTCCTTCAGCCCCTTGCGGGCGATGGCATAGACGCTTTCCACGCCACCCATGGCCTTCTCCGGATCGGCGAGGTAGCGGAGGTCGTACTTGCCGAACATCCAGTGCGGGCTCCAGGCCGTCGCCACCACCCACTTCTTGCGGCGCATGGAGCGCTCGATCATCGAGATCATCGCCGCCTCGCTGGATTCCTGCAGCCGGTACATGTCGTCGAGGCCGTAGGTCTTCAGCGCCTCCCGCGACACGCGGGTGAGGCCGGCGCCGGGCTCGATGCCCTGGACGATGCCGCCGAGCTTCTCCCGCACCTCGCCGCTCTTGAGGTCGGCGAAGGAGTTCAGCTCCTCCTTGGGGACATAGTCGGGGACCACCCAGCCCAGCCTGGCATCGGTGTAGAGCACGCCGAGGCGGTCCACCTTGCCCTCGATGCGCTTCCAGTAGTCGGCATGGGTCTCGGGCAGCCAGAGTTGCAGCATGGCGTCCACGTCGCCGCGGGTGATGCCCTGGTAGAGCGGGGCGATATCGCTCTGCATCAGCACCGCCTCGACGTTCAGGCGGTCCTGCATCAGCTTCGCCGCCAGCTTGGTGACGAATTCCGCATCGGCCCAGGGGGCGTAGCCGAGGGTGACCTTCTGCCGCGCCTGCGCCAGGGCCGGGCGGGCGAGGGTGCCGGTGAGCAGCGTGCCGCCCGCGGCGGCGGTGAGGGTGAGGAGGTTGCGCCGGTTCAGCATGGGGCGTCTTCCTTTCTGCGGTTCGTGTGTGGCGGTCAGTGGCTGGCCAGGCGGGCGGCGGTGCCGCCCTGCTTCGCCTCATCCTCGCCCTGGGTCTTGCGCGCGAAGAGAGCGCGCAGGCCGGGGACCAGGGCGGGGCGCTTCTGGCCGAAGCTCTGGGTGATGCGGTCGAGCAGCACGGCCAGGATCACGACGGCGAGGCCGCCCTCGAAGCCGGTGCCGACATCGAGGCGCTGGATGCCGGTGAGCACGGTGTTGCCCAACCCGCCCGCGCCGATCATCGAGGCGATCACCACCATCGACAGCGACAGCATGATCGTCTGGTTGATGCCGGCCATGATGGAGGGCAGCGCGTTCGGGAGCTGCACCTTCATCAGCAGCTGGCCCGGCGTGCAGCCGAAGGCGAGGCCCGCCTCGATGAACTCGCTGTTCACCTGGCGCAGGCCCAGATTGGTCAGGCGCACGACCGGCGGCATGGCGAAGATCACCGTGGCGATCGTGCCGGGCACGGCGCCGAGGCCGAAGAACATGGCGGCCGGGATCAGGTAGACGAAGGCCGGCATGGTCTGCATCAGGTCGAGCACGGGGCGGACCACCAGGGCCACGGCCTCGCTGCGCGCCATGGCGATGCCGAGCGGCACGCCGACCACGATGGCGATGACGGTGGCGGAGAGGACGAGGGAGAGGGTCTCCATCGTGCGCTCCCAGAGATCCATGCCGAGGACCACGAAAAGGGCTGCCACGGCGAAGAGGGCGAACTTCCAGCCCACGCGCCAGAGGGCGAGGAGCACGATCACCGCCACGGCGGCCAGCGGCGGGACGCCGGTCAGGGCCGCCTTGATGGTGCCGGTGACGAAGCCGATCACCATGGCGATGCCGTCGAGGAAAGGCATGAAGTGGTCGAGGATGTAGTTGACGACGGTGTCGGCGGCTTCGCCGATGCCGAGATGCATGTTCATGGAACGGGTTCCGGTGCTGTGGGCCCGAGGGGGCGCGGGAAGGTCCGCGGTAGGGCGCCGCGGAGGCCTCGCCTCAGGCGGCGCGGTCCAGGGTCATCAGCAGGGCGGACTTGCTGATGGAGCCGATGTAGCGCCGCTGCGCGTCGATCACGGGCACGGGCCAGGGGCTCTGCGCGACGCGGCCGAGCACGTCGGACAGCGTCTGGTCGGCGTCGATCGGCTCGATCTCGGACAGGAAGGCGCGATGATAGGGGTCCGCCTCGCCGCTGCGGGCGGCGCGGGCGAGGGATTCCGCGCTGACCATGCCGTGGTAACGGCGGTCGCGCCCCACCACGATGGCGACGTCGCGGTCGTGCCGGCGCATGCGCTCCAGCGCCGCCGGAACGGCGAGGCCCTTGCGCTCGATCAGCACGACCTGCGCGTCGCGCGCCACGTCGCCGGCGCGGAAGACCTGCGACACGTCCACGTTGCGGAAGAAGGAGCGGACATAGTCGTTGGCCGGGTTGGTCACGATCTCGTCCGGCGTGCCGACCTGCACCACGTTGCCGTGCTGCATGATGGCGATGCGGTCGCCGATGCGCATGGCCTCGTCGAGGTCGTGGCTGACGAAGATGATGGTGCGGCTGTGCTCGGACTGCAGGCGCAGAAGCTCGTCCTGCATCTCCGTGCGGATCAGCGGGTCGAGGGCCGAGAAGGCCTCGTCCATCAGCAGCACGGTCGGCTCGCTCGCCAGCGCGCGGGCGAGGCCGACGCGCTGCTTCATGCCGCCCGAAAGCTGGTCGGGGCGGCTCTGGGCATAGGCGGCGAGGCCCACACCCTCCAGCGCCGCCATGGCCTTGGCATGGCGCTCCGCCTCGGCCACGCCCGCGACCTCCAGCCCGAAGGCGGCGTTGTCGAGCACCGTGCGGTTGGGCAGCAGGGCGAAGGACTGGAAGACCATGCTCATGTCGCGGCGGCGCAGCTCGGTCAGCTCGCGCTTCGACATGCGGGTGATGTCCTGGCCCTCCACCAGGATGGCGCCGGAGGTCGGCTCGATCAGGCGGTTGAGCAGGCGCAGCAGGGTGGACTTGCCGGAGCCGGAAAGGCCCATGATCACGAAGATCTCGCCGGCCATGATGTCGAAGTTCGCGCCGTTGACGCCCAGCGTGCAGCCGGTCTCGGCGTGGATCTCGTCCTTGCCCTTGCCCTGGCGCACCATCTCCATGGCGCGGTCGGGATGGTCGCCGAAGACCTTGTAGACATCGCGCAGGGCGATCTTCACCTGCGGCTCGGTGGCCGTGTCTGCGGTGGTCATCGCCAGTGGGGAACCGGTCGCGGACATCCCGGGGGATGTCGCGGTCGTCGCCGTATCCATATGCCTCTCCCAGTTGGCCATCCGCCCTGGGATGGCACTCACCTCCATGCGAGCGGCCGCCGGCAGGCACGGCCGCTATGAGCACAGAACGGGCGGAAAGTTCCTTGTCGGACCCTTCTGCCCCGAAAATGACACAATGATGTGCCGCTGCCGTAAATAAGCTCGATCGCGATGTAGAATGGATGAACTGGATTGTCCACACCTAACGGCACAGACATGCGCTATGTGGGAAGCAATCCGGAAAGATGATTACCTGCGCATGGCCAGGAGTTAGGGGCCGAGTCCATCGGCGGCAGGGCGAATTATTCTTGTGGCGCCCTGGGATATGCTCGGTGTGCGAAGGCTTTTCCTGCTTGGCTTCCGCGCGGAGGAAAGGATTGACTGATCCGGTTCTGGGACACCCTATCACGATATTGTAACCTCGTGAAACAGCGCGCGCAGATTGCCGAATCGGGTTCACTCTTCACCGCGAAATGACCATCCATTCGCCAGCCCTCCGGCTGGAATCTTCTGGAAAATGGCCTCGTTTCCGCCCAGATCAGGGATAGCCGGACCGCCGCTTTCCAGGACGGGCCCGGTGGCGGGCAGACCGATCGATGGAGCACGGCGCCACAAGCAGCGATGGGCCCTGGCAGGAGTCCTGACCCGGCCCGGTCACTCTCTGGACCGCCTCGGCCACGTGCCCCTCCCATGGTTCCCGCCGGGCCCATGCATTCGGGAGGGTAGAGAGAATGGTGAGGAATCCGTCCGCGGCCGCCGGCACCATGGGGGTGCCCGCGCGTCCCGTCATCCGCCGCATCGGCTATGACGACCTGCGCGCCGTGCTGTCCGAAGGATGGCGGGATTTCCGGGAAACACCGACCCAGCTGGTCTTCCTGGGCGTGATCTACCCACTGGTCGGCTTCGTCGCCGCCCGCGCGGCCTTCGGCTACGAGCTGCTGCCGCTGCTCTTCCCCATGCTGGCGGGCATCAGCCTGCTCGGCCCTGTCGCTGCGCTGGGGCTCTATGAGATCAGCCGCCGCCGCGAGCGTGGCGAGCCGGCCTCCTGGGTGAACGCCTTCGACGTGCTGCGCTCGCCCTCGCTCTTCTCCATCGCGGCGCTGGGCGTGGTGCTCTTCGCCATCTTCGTCGCCTGGCTCTTCGTGGCCAAGGCCATCTATGTCGCCACGCTGGGCGCCGCCCCGCC
Organism: Roseomonas sp. TAS13; assembly: GCF_001950415.1. Classification (NCBI taxonomy): domain Bacteria; kingdom Pseudomonadati; phylum Pseudomonadota; class Alphaproteobacteria; order Acetobacterales; family Roseomonadaceae; genus Roseomonas; species Roseomonas sp. TAS13. The sequence goes on along the minus strand of NZ_BDLP01000023.1, from coordinate 6,389 downwards.
GGACTCGATGGGCGAGTTCCTGCGCGACGTGCTGCGGACGCGCGAGGGGCGCAGCATGATCCTGCTCGGCAACGGCGCGGGCTTCTTCTTCGCCCTGCTGGTGCTGAGCATCTCGGCGGTGTCCTTCCCGCTCCTGCTGGACCGCGGCGTCGGCGTGGCGGAGGCGGTGCGCGCCTCGATGCGGGCCATGGCCACCAATCCGGGGCCGATGCTCGGCTGGGGCCTGGCCGTGGCGGTGCTTCTGGTCCTGGGCTCGCTGCCCTGCTTCGTCGGGCTGGCCGTGGTCATGCCCGTCCTGGGCCACGCCACCTGGCACCTGTACCGGCGCCTCGTGGCATGAGGGGAGGCGGCCGGGGCCCCGCGCCCCGGCCGGCCGTCAGGCGGCCTCGGGCAGGGTCGCCATGTCGATCACGAAGCGGTACTTCACGTCGGACCGGATCATGCGCTCATAGGCGGTGTTGATCTCGTCCATGCGGATCATCTCGATGTCCGAGGTGATGCCGTGCTCGCCGCAGAAATCCAGCATCTCCTGCGTTTCCGCGATGCCGCCGATCAGCGAGCCGGCGAAGCTGCGGCGCTTGAAGATCAGGCTGAACACGGCGACCGGCAGGGGCTGCTCCGGCGCGCCCACCTGCACCAGCGTGCCGTCGCGCTTCAGCAGGCCGAGATAGGCGTTGATGTCGTGCTGGGCTGCCACGGCGTCGAGGATGAAGTCGAAGCTGTTGGCCTCCCTGGCCATCGCCGCCTCGTCCCGTGACAGCACCACCTCGTGCGCGCCGAGGCGCAGCGCGTCCTCGACCTTGCTGGCGGAGGTGGTGAAGAGCACGACATGCGCGCCGAAGGCCCGTGCGAACTTCACCGCCATGTGGCCGAGTCCGCCCAGGCCGACGATGCCGACGCGCTGGCCGGGGCCGACCTTCCAGTGCCGCAGCGGGGAATAGGTGGTGATGCCGGCGCAGAGCAGCGGCGCCACCGCGGCGAGGTCCAGCTTCTCCGGCACCTTCAGCACGAAGGCCTGGTCCACCACCACGGCGCGGGAATAGCCGCCGAAGGTATGGCCGCCGCCGTGCCTGTCGTCGCCGTTATAGGTGCCGACGAAGCCGCGCTCGCAGTACTGCTCCAGCCCTTCCTGGCAGCTCGCGCATTCGCGGCAGGAATCGACCATGCAGCCGACGCCGGCGAGGTCACCCACCTTGAAGCGAGTCACGGCATCGCCGACCGCCGCGACGCGGCCGACGATCTCATGGCCGGGCACGCAGGGATAAAGGGTGTTGTGCCACTCGTTGCGGGCTTGGTGCAGGTCGGAGTGGCAGACGCCGCAATAGAGGATGTCGATCCGCACATCCGTCGGGCCGGGATCGCGGCGCTCGAAGGTGAAGGGGGCGAGCGGTGCCGTGGCCGCTTCCGCGGCATAGCCGGTGCAGGTGAACATGCGGATGTCCTCGCACGAAGAAGGCAGGGGAAAGGATCGCGGCCGCCCTCGTGGGTGGCGCGGAGGAAAAGGCGGCAAAAGAGCGCGTGCGGGGAACTTGGCGATGGGAAGGGGTTTTGGCCAGATCTCCCGGCGCCCGGATGGGAGGGGGAGGCGGGCTGATCAAGGGAAGGTGATGGGCGGCGGAGCCTTCCTCCCAAAGGGCGGCGAACAGGCGAAGGGCCGCCCCGGTGCGGGGGCGGCCCTGGCGTTGTGGAGGAGACGCCCGTTCAGGCGAACTGGTTCATCGTGTTGTGGGCGCCGCTGGCCTTGAGCGCGGCCTCGCCGGCGAAGTACTCCTTGTGCTCGTCGCCGATATCGGAGCCCGCCATGTTCTGGTGGCGGACGCAGGCGACGCCGCGGCGGATCTCCTGCCGCTGCACGTCCAGCACGTAGCCGAGCATGCCCTGCTCGCCGAAATACTTCTGCGACAGCGTGTCGGTGGACAGCGCGGCCGTGTGATAGGTCGGCAGCGTGATCAGGTGATGGAAGATGCCGGCGCGCTTCGAGGCATCGGCCTGGAAGCTGCGGATGCGGGCATCCGCCTCCTCCGCCAGATCGCTCCCGTCATAGTCCACGCTCATCAGCTTCGCGCGGTCATAGGCGGAAACGTCGCGGCCTTCCTCCTTCCAGGCATCATAGACCTGCTGGCGGAAGCTCAGCGTCCAATTGAAGGAAGGCGAGTTGTTGTACACCAGCTTGGCGTTCGGCACGACCTCGCGCACCCGGTCCATCATGCTGGCGATCTGCTCGACATGCGGCTTCTCGGTCTCGATCCAGAGCAGGTCGGCGCCGTTCTGCAGCGAGGTGATGCTGTCCAGCACGCAACGGTCCGCGCCGGTGCCAGGGCGGAACTGATAAAGGTTGCTGGGCAGGCGCTTCGGGCGCAGCAGCCTGCCCTCGCGGCGGATCAGCACGTCGCCGTCCTTCGCCTGCCCGGCGGTGATCTCCTCGCAGTCCAGGAAGGCGTTGTACTGGTCGCCGAGATCGCCCGGCTCGCGGCTATAGGCGATCTGCTTGGTCAGGCCGGCGCCGAGCGAGTCCGTGCGGGTGACGATGATGCCCTCCGGCACGCCGAGCTCCAGGAAGGCGTAGCGGATGGCGCGGATCTTCTGGATGAAGTCCTCGTGCGGCACCGTCACCTTGCCGTCCTGGTGGCCGCACTGCTTCTCGTCGGAAACCTGGTTCTCGATCTGCAGCGCGCAGGCGCCCGCCTCGATCATCTTCTTCGCCAGGAGATAGGTCGCCTCGGCATTGCCGAAGCCCGCGTCGATATCGGCGATGATCGGCACCACATGCGTCTGGTGGCTTTCCGCCCTGGCCAGCAGCTCCGCCGCCTTCGCCTGGTCGCCCGCGGCCTGGGCCTTGTCATAGGCGCGGAACAGGTCGTTCACCTCGCGCGAGTCCGCTTGGCGCAGGAAGGTGTAGATCTCCTCGATCAGCGCGGGGACGCTGGTCTTCTCGTGCATCGACTGGTCGGGCAGGGGGCCGAATTCCGAGCGCAGCGCCGCCACCATCCAGCCGGAGAGGTAGATGTAGCGCCGCTCCGTGCCGCCGAAATGCTTCTTCACCGCGATCATCTGCTGCTGGGCGATGAAGCCGTGCCAGGCGCCGAGCGACTGGGTGTAGAGCGCCGGGTCCCTGTCATAGGCCGCCATGTCGGCGCGCATGATGCCGGCGGTATAGCGCGCGATGTCGAGGCCGGTGCGGAAGCGGTTCTGCAGGCGCATGCGGGCGGCGGATTCAGGGCTGATCGCGTCCCAGGTGCCGTGCCGGCTCTCCACCAGCTTGCCGATCTGCTCGACATCGTCGCGATAGGCGGAGGCGCCGCCACGCGGGCCCGGGAAGCCGCCGCTCAGTCCATCCGGTGCGTGGTTCGGGAAGGGCATGTCTCTGTTCCTGCTGTCGTGAAGGCGTCTGCCGTGGTGGCCGTGGCGCGGCCCGGAAGGGTCAGCTGTAGTGGAGGTCGTCGTGCACGGCGCTGCTGGGCGTGCGCACGCTGGCCGCGTCGGCCACCAGGCGCTCGGGCCGCAGGCCCACCGGCCCTTCCTCACGACGATCGTTCGCCCAGTCGTGGTTGTGCACCAGGCCGTCGTCATAGGTGTTCTCGTCCCGCGGCTGCGCGGACGCCGCGTCGCTGGCCGGCAGGTTCCGCGACTGGGTCACGGCGGGGATGGTCTGGGTCTTGGTGGTGATGAACATGGCTTCGGTCTCCCTCTGATCTGAGAACGACTTCTCGTCGGACATAGAACGTCCGTCTCGCCTCGGAGGGAACACCGGATTTACATCCGGCCTTGTAAAGCTGTTACATGATTTACTGCTGATTTATTCAATGAGTAAACCCTGTAAAGAAATGCACTTCTTGGCCGGGAGGTATGGCCGGATGCCGGAGAGTGGCTGCGGCCGGTTCCGGAATGGTGCGGGGCAGCACGGAATCCGCGTTGACGCCACCAGCCATCGCCATCCATCCTGTTCGCGGAATGTTGAGCCGACTCCTCCCCGTTGCGCGACAAGCGCTGCAAGCACAGCCGGTCACGGCCTGTGCCGAGGGGATGCGTGTGACCTGTCCGGGCCCCGGCCCGGCACAGGGCGGTGGCCGGAGACGATCCGCCTCCTAAGGACCCGACATCCGCAACCCTCAGCAGGCCCCGCCGACATCATGTCGCGGGGCTTTTTCTTTGCCTTCGCCGAACGGGAGTTCCGCGTGGAACCGAGCATCCCCCTTGCCCTTTTCCTTAAGGCTGCAGGCTTCGGCCTGGCCGTCGCCGCGCCGGTCGGGCCGATGAGCCTGCTCTGCATGCGACGCTGCCTGGGGCAAGGCTGGCAGGCCGGGCTCGCCACGGGGGCGGGGATCGCGCTGGGCGATGCGTGCTACGCTCTGGTGGCGGCGTTGGGGCTTTCCGGCTTGTCGGGCTTCCTGCTGGCACAGGAGAAGCCGCTGCACCTCGCCGCCGGGCTGTTCCTGCTCTATCTCGGCCTGCGAAGCTGGTGCCGCCGCCCCGCCGAGACCGCGCCCGGGGCGGTGCAGGCGCGCTCCTGGCCCGCGCTGGCGAGCGCCTTCCTGCTGACGCTCACCAACCCGCCCACGATCCTGATGTTCGCGGCGATCTTCACTGCCCTGGCGCCGCGCAACGGATTCGACATGGCCACGGCCGTCCTCACCGTGCTGGGCGTCTTCGCCGGCTCGATGCTCTGGTGGTGCGGGCTGGTCGCAGCACTCACCCGCCTGCACCACCTCCTCACCCCGCGCGCCCGCCTCTGGATCGACCGCCTCGCCGGCCTCGTCCTGGCCGGCTTCGGCCTCGCCACCCTGCGTCGGGGTTTCTGAAAGGATCAGGCCGGGGCCAGAGGGGCTCTGCCCCTCTGGACACCCCGCCAAGGGACGTTAGTCCCTTGGAACCCTGTGAGCGCTCCGCGAGGAGGGGGATGGTTCCGCCGTTTCGCCAGATGGCGACGGGTGTCCTGTCCCCCCTCCTCGCGGAGCGCTCATGGCGGGGTCTCGGGGGGATACTATCCCCCTGAGCGGCCCCTCCTTCAACAAAGGGTCCGGGAGGCAGAGCCTCCCGGAGCGCCGCGTCCGATCCCCTCAGAGCGCCGACAGGATGGCGTGGCAGACGCGGTCGGCCTGGGATTCGTCGAGATAGGGGTGCATCGGCAGGCTGAGGATGCGGGTGCAGAGGTCCTCGCTGACCGGCAGGGCGCCGCCGGCGTGGTGGCCGCGATAGGCCGGCTGGTGATGCAGAGGCAGCGGGTAGTAGATGCCCGTGGGCACCCCGGCGGCCTTGCAGGCCTCCTGGACGCGGGGGCGGTCGGCGGCCTCCGGCAGGGTGATGGAATAGAGGCCCCAGGCGCTCCCGGCACCGGGGCGCTGGGCCTGGGTCTGCACACGGTTGCCCAGGCGTTCCGCATACCAGCCGGCGATACGGGCGCGGCTGCGGAGTTCCTCCTCGAAAAGCGGCAGCTTGCAGAGCAGGATGGCGGCCTGGATCGTGTCGAGGCGGCCGTTCATGCCGGTGCGCAGCACCTCGTAGCGCTGCTTGCCCTCGCCATGGGTGCGCAGCGAGCGGTACAGCTCGGCCTTCTCGTCGCTGTCGGTCAGGATGGCGCCGCCATCGCCGTAGCAGCCCAGCGTCTTGGTCGGATAGAAGCTGAGCGCCACCGCCCCGCCCCAGCGGCCCAGGCGCTTGCCGTCGAGGCTGGCGCCGAAGGCCTGGGCGGCGTCGTCGAGGGCGAACATGCCTTCCTCGGCGCAGATCGCCTCGATGGCCGGCCAGTCGGCGGGCAGGCCGAAGAGGTCCACGCCCACCACGGCGCGCGGGCGCAGCTTGCCTTCCGCCTTCACCGTGGCGATGCGGCGCTTCAGGTCGGCGATGTCGATGTTGAAGCTCCGCGGGTCCACGTCCACGAAGACGGGGGTGGCGCCGAGCACCAGCGGCACCTCGGCGGTGGCGGTGTAGGTGAAGGCGGGCAGAAAGACCGCGTCGCCGCGGCCGATGCCCTCGGCCATCATGGCGATCTGCAAGGCGTCGGTGCCGGAGGAGACGCCGACCGCGTGCCGGCAGCCGGCGAAGGCGGCGAGCTGCTTCTCCAGCTCGTCCACTTCGGGGCCCTGCACGAAGCGGCCGGAATCCAGCACCGAGGCGATGCGGCGGTCCAGCTCGCCGCGGATCAGCGCCTGCTGCGCCTTCATGTCGAAGAGGGCGATGGGGCGGGGGGAGGACTCGGAAGCGGCGGTCATGGCATTCCAGCTGGCTGGGGACCCGGCCCGGTGGCCCGGCCCCGTTCGGGGAGTGCGGGCCCGCCCCGGTGCCGCCGGGGGCGGCAGGGGCTGGCCCTATGCGGGGACGATGTAGGCCCCGCCGCCCCCGGGGGCCAAGTCACCCTTCGTATCGCCCGGCAATCTTGCTCCCGGCGTCCG
>NZ_BDLP01000022.1:0-27492 GCF_001950415.1 Roseomonas sp. TAS13 | reverse complement strand
CCCCGAGATCGCGGAGGCCGTGCGCGCCGCCGGCGGCACCGCCATCCTGGTCGCCGACGACGTTCCCTCCGGCACCGACCGCATCAACCTCGCCCTGGCCAGCATCGACCCGGTGGGCGCCCACGACGTGGTGGTGAACCTCCAGGGCGACCTGCCGACCATGCCGCCGGACATGCTGCGCGCCGTGCTCGCCCCGCTGGCCGACCAGCGCGTCGATATCGGCACCCTCGTCGCCCCCATCGCCAGCGCGGAGGAAGCCGCCGCCTCCTCCGTGGTCAAGGTCGCCTGCGCCTTCCCGCGCGGCGTCGCCGTGGCCCCCGCCCTCTACTTCTCGCGCAACCTCATCCCCTCCGGCGAGGGGCCGCACTGGCACCATATCGGCGTCTATGCCTATCGCCGCCCGGCGCTCGCCCGCTTCGTCGCCCTGCCCGAAGGCGCGCTGGAGAAGCGCGAGAAGCTGGAGCAGCTCCGCGCCCTGGAGGCCGGGATGCGCATCGGCGTGGTCCGCGTCGATCACGCCCCCTTCGGCGTGGACACCCAGGCCGACCTCGAACGCGCCCGCAGGACCCTCGCAGCATGAGCCAGACCATCGCCTTCCAGGGCATGCCCGGGGCCTATTCCGACCTCGCCTGCCGCGCCGCCTACCCCGGCTGGACCACGCTGCCCTCTCCCTCCTTCGAGGCCGCCATGGCCGCGGTTCGCGAGGGAAGGGCGGATCTCGCCATGCTCCCCTGCGAGAACAGCCTCGCCGGCCGCGTCCCCGACATCCACCGCCTGCTGCCCGATTCGGGCCTGCACGTGGTGGGCGAGCATTTCGAACGCGTCGAGCACTGCCTGATGGCCCCCGGAGGTGCCACCCTGCAAAGCCTCCGCCGCATCCACAGCCATCCCGTGGCGCTCGGCCAGATCCTCGACCTGCTGCGCGAGACCGGCCTCCAGGCGGTGATCGAGGCCGACACCGCCGGCGCCGCCCAGCTCGTCGCCCAGCGCGGCGGCACCGAGGACGCCGCCGTTGCCTCCTCGCTCGCCGCCGAGCTCTACGGCCTCGACATCCTCCGCCGCAACGTCGAGGACGCGACCCACAACACCACCCGCTTCTACGTCATGTCACGCGAGGCCACCCTGCCGCCGGTGGACGCGCCCGGCTGCGTCACCACCCTGGTCTTCCGCACCCGCAGCGTCCCCGCCGCGCTCTACAAGGCGCTCGGCGGCTTCGCCACCAACGGCGTGAACATCACCAAGCTCGAATCCTACATGCTCGACGGCCGCTTCGCCTCGACGCAGTTCCTCTGCGACGTGGACGGTCACCCCGGCAGCCCGCCGCTGCAACGCGCCTTCGAGGAACTGCGCTACTTCTCGCGCCAGATGCACGTGCTCGGCGCCTATCCCGGCCACCCCTATCGGCGGCAGCAGGAAGAGGTTCCGCTATAAGACAGAAGTCCGGCCAAATATTAATTCCATGGCCGGATTCCTGCCTTCCGCCTGCTTCCGGAATGCTCCACAAGACCCGCGCGTGCATCCAGGCCGGTGAATATTCTTCCCGGTCCTGATGTGCGGCCTATTTCTTGAGACGCAGGAGCATCGGCCCGCATGGATCTCGCCATTATTCTTCCGGCCCTGCTGATGGGGATCGTGGAGGGGCTGACCGAGTTCCTGCCCATCTCCTCCACCGGCCACCTGATCCTGCTCAGCGACCTGATCGGCTTCCAGGGCCCGCCCGGCAAGACCTTCGAGATCGTCATCCAGCTCGGCGCCATCCTGGCCGTCATCGTCGTCTACTGGCGCGACCTCATCGCCATGGCCACCGGCTTCTGGACCCCTCGCTCGCGCGAACGCTACGCGGTCGTCAACCTGCTCCTCGCCTTCATCCCGGCGATGGTGCTCGGCGCCCTGCTGCACAAGACCATCACCGAGGTCCTGTTCAACCCCTATGTCGTCTGCTTCGCCCTGATCATCGGCGGCATCGCGCTCATCATCATCGAGCGTAACCGCCCCAAGCCCAGCATCCACTCCATCGCGGAGATCGGTCCCCTCAGCGCCCTGCTGATCGGCTTCGGCCAGGTGCTCGCCATGATCCCCGGCACCAGCCGCTCCGGCGCCACCATCATCTTCGCCCTGCTCTTCGGCGTGGAACGCAAGGCGGCCGCCGAGTTCTCCTTCCTCCTCGCCATCCCCACCATGCTCGCCGCCACGGTCTACAGCCTCTACAAGGCCCGCGCCGAGCTCGCCGTCGGCGACATCAGCGAGATCGCGATCGGCTTCTTCGCCGCCTTCGTCGTGGCGCTGTTGGTGGTCCGCTGGGTGCTCCGCCACATCAGCCGCATGGGCTTCCAGCCCTTCGGGTGGTACCGCATCGCTCTCGGCCTCGTCATGCTCGCGCTCCTCAGCCTGCGCTGAGGCAAGGACAGGAAGACTACCCTCGGGGGAACTTCCTCCGCTAAGCTCACCCTGAAGTGGCGCCCGGCGCCGCGACAGGAAAGGCTCCCCCGAGGTCCATGCGCCGAATCGCCGCTCTCGCGCTTCCCGCCCTGCTGCTGGCCGGGCTCCTGCCGGACCCTGCCAGGGCCCAGATGTGGCCCAACGAGGTCGGCCCCCGCCGCGACATGCAGGAACTCGCCCTCCGGCCCCTGCAACGCCTGCAACCGCCACCCTCCACGGCCCCCGCCGCCTTTCTCCCACCGCCCTCCGTGGCGCCCCTGCCGGTCTGGACCCAGGCCCCGCCGCCCCGGCCCGCCCGCGCCGTACCCCGCCGTACCGCCCGCGCCACCACCCCGAGGTCGGCCGCCCAGAGCCAGTCCGCCTCCACTTCGGCCACCGGGATCAACGACCTGGAACAGCGCCTCGCCGGACGTGAGAAGCAGCTGGAGGACATGCGCCGCCAGATCGAGGCGGACCGCCGCAGTCTGCAGGGCCTGCGGACCGCTTCGGACGGTGGCACGAAGCCTGCGGCCGGCGTGTCTTCCGCGATACAGTGATGCCGAAAAGTTACGCCCCGCTCTCTTTCCGTAGTGGCAACCAGGGCCGTTGTCTGTTCTTTCTTTTGACAGGCGGATCGTCACGATTCGCTCCTGAGAACTAGGGAGTATGCGGGATGAATGCCCGTCTTTTCTTTGCCCTTCCCCTGCTCGCCGCGGTCGCCGCCTGCGCCAGCAGCCCGCCGCCGCCGCCGCCGCCTGCGCCCGCTCCCGTCGCCGAGACCCCGGCCTTCCCGCCGGGCCTCGACGGCGTCTACACCGGCTACGCCGTGGCCTCCCAGCGCGCCTGCCGTCCCGCCCGCCAGCCGGTGACCACCACCGTCGCCAACGGCTCCGCCGTGGTGCGCTGGGCCCGCCGTGCCGAGGTCGAGACCAAGCTCCAGCAGGACGGCAGCGTGGACTTCCTGTTCGACGGCGGCCACGCCACCGGCAAGTTCGCCGATGGCGCCTATACCGGCACCGCCACCACGCAGAACGGCGCCTGCACCTACAAGGTGACGCAGAAGCGTTCGTGATCCGCCGCGCTCCTGGGCGCTGGAACGGGAAAGGGCGGCCGGATCATCCGGCCGCCCTTTTTCCTTGTGTCCTCCGTCGTGCTGTCCCGGGGGGAAAAGGCGCCGCCTGTCCCCCGGTCCCCTATCCGCCGGGACTCTCCGAGCCCTGGACCGGGCTCGTCGGCGCTCGCTGACGCCGGATCGCGCCGGAGCCGGGCTCTCCGGCGACCAGCCGCAAAGCGCGACGCCGGGGAAGGGCGCCCGTCCCGTTAGCCGGCGAGGCCCGGCGCCACGGCGTAATCCGCCTCGGTCTTGCCGCGCACCTCGTCGAGCGTGACCCCCGGCGCCAACTCGGCCAGGGTCATCTTCCCCGCCTCCTTGTCGATGGCGAAGACGGCGAGCTCGGTGATCACCAGGTCCACCACGCCCTTGCCGGTCAGCGGCAGGTCGCAGCTGTGCAGCAGCTTCGGCGCGCCCTTGGCGGTGTGCTCCATCAGCACCACAACGCGCTTCACGCCGGCGACGAGGTCCATCGCCCCGCCCATGCCCTTCACCATCTTCCCCGGCACCATCCAGTTCGCCAGGTCGCCGTTCTCCGCCACCTGCAGCGCGCCCAGCACCGACAGGTCGATATGCCCGCCGCGGATCATCGCGAAACTGTCGGCGGAGGAAAAGAAGGAGGTGGTCGGCAGCGCCGTCACGGTCTGCTTGCCGGCATTGATCAGGTCCGGGTCCTCCTCGCCCTCATGGGGGAAGGGGCCCATGCCCAGCATGCCGTTCTCGCTCTGCAGCTGCACGCTCACCCCCTCGGGGATGTGGTTCGCCACCAGCGTCGGGATGCCGATCCCGAGATTCACGTAGAAACCGTCCTCAAGCTCGCGGGCGGCGCGCGCCGCCATCTCGTCGCGGGTCCAGGGCATCGTCGCGTCTCCTCAGGCGGTGGCGGTTTCGGAACCGGCGGCGGCACCCGCCGTTCCGGCGCGCTTGCGCACGGTGCGCTGCTCGATCCGCTTCTCGTAGCCCGCCGGCAGCTTCACGATCCGCTGCACATAGATCCCCGGCGTATGGATGTGGTCCGGGTCGATCGTCCCCGGCTCCACCAGCTCCTCCACCTGTACCACCGTCACCTTCGCGGCGGTCGCCATCATCGGGTTGAAGTTCCGCGCCGTCTTGCGGAAGACGAGGTTGCCCTCGGTATCCGCCTTCCAGGCATGAACCAGCGCGAGATCGGCGAAGATCCCGCGCTCCATCACATGGTCATGCCCATCGAAGTTCCGCACCTCCTTGCCCTCGGCCACCGCGGTGCCGACGCCGGTGCGGGTGAAGAAGGCCGGAATGCCCGCGCCGCCAGCCCGGATGCGCTCGGCCAGCGTCCCTTGCGGGTTGAACTCGATCTCCAGCTCCCCGGCCAGGTACTGCCGCGCGAACTCGGCGTTCTCGCCGACATAGGAGGAGATCATCTTGCGGATCTGCCGCGTCTCCAGCAGCAGCCCCAGCCCCGCGCCGTCGATGCCTGCGTTGTTGGACACGACCGTCAGGTCCTTCGCGCCGCTGTCCCGCACCGCCTCGATCAGCGCCGCCGGAATGCCGCAGAGGCCGAAGCCGCCCGAATGGATCAGCATCCCGTCATGCAGCAACCCGTCCAGCGCCGCCGCCGGACTGTCGTAGACCTTTCTGCTCATTCCCACTCCCTGGCCTTCATGCTTGGCCCCCATGCGCCGGCCCATTGCCCTGCGGATTTCGCAGCACGGTAATCCGTCACGCGCATGTTTTAAAGTCATGGTGGGGGGCTTGCGGGGGTCTGCGGACGCCGCTAAAAGCCCGTTCACCGCAGCACGGCGGGGCCATAGCTCAGTTGGGAGAGCGCCTGAATGGCATTCAGGAGGTCGTCGGTTCGATTCCGATTGGCTCCACCATGACGAGGGGTTTCCGGAAACGGAAACCCCTCGAACCTTTTCCGGGGGCCTGCAAACGCGGAAACGGTCTGGTCCACGCCACCATCCGCACGAAGCTGTCGCCCGGAACGCCTCGCTTCCGGCGAATGGCCGCGCCCCGCCTCAGCTCAGGCCGACCACCCGCCAGGCATGCTCCTGCCCGTCCGCCTCGACGATCGTGACGTTCTCGCCGGGCCGCAGCCGCGCCCGCAACTGCATCACCGCATGCAGCGGCGCATCCATCGCCGCCGAGGCCTGCCCGCCCCGCCGGAAGAAGCGCAGCGCCCAGCCCAGGTCCTCGTCATACTGCACATCCCCCTCCGAGAGGCCCTCGCCCGGCCAGAGGCGCCGCGCAGGCCAGGGATCGGGGTCCGCCTGCCATGCCCCGGGGGAGGGGAGCCCGTCCGGGCCCAGCGTCAGCGTGATCTCGTAGCGGTGCTCGCGGCTTCCTTCCGGAAGCCCTGTCCCGCCACTCGGCGAGAGGATCAGCAGGGCCAAGCGCCACCTCCTTCAGCGGATCGCGGCGGCCAGCGCCTCAGATGGCCACCCGCGCGCCCAGCTCCACCACACGGTCGCTGGGGATTCGAAAAAACTCCGTGGCCGGCAGCGAGTTGCGGCTCATCAGCGTGAACAGCCACTGCTGCCAGCCCGGCATCTTCGGCACGGAGGCCGCCACCACCGTCTCGCGCCCCAGGAAATAGGAGGCCTGCATCGGCTCGAAGGGCACGCCCATCGTCTCGTGCATCATCTCCAGGTCGCGCGGGATGTTCGGGCTCTCCAGGAAGCCGTAGCGCAGCAGCACGCGATAGATCCCCGGCCCCAGCTCCTCCGCCGAGCCCCGGTTGCGCACCTGCGGCACATCCTCGTTCAGCACCGTCACGAACACGATCCGCTCGTGCAGCACCTTGTTGTGCTTCAGGTTGTGCAGCAGCGCATTGGGCACGTAGTCCGCCTGCCCGGTCATGAAGATGGCGATTCCCGGCACCCGGATGGTGCGCGACTGCGGCAGCCGCGCCAGAAAGGACTTCAGCGGCAGGCTGTCCTGCTGGAAGCGCCGGAACAGCAGCTCCCGCCCGCGCCGCCAGGTCAGCATCTGCGTATAGAGCGCCGCCCCCAGCAGCAGCGGCACCCAGCCGCCATCGGGCACCTTCAGCACGTTGGAGATGAAGAAGGCGAGGTCCAGCAGGAAGAGCGGCAGGAACACCGCCACCACCAGCGGCCAGGACCAGCGGAAGTTCCGGTGGAACACGATGCCCGCGAGGCAGGAGGTCGCCAGGAAGGTGCCCGTCACCGCGATGCCATAGGCCGCCGCCAGGCTGTCCGAGTTGCGGAAGGCCACCACCAGCACCACCACGCCCGCCAGCAGCGAGAAATTCACCTGGGGCACGTAGATCTGCCCCTCTTCCGTCTCGCTGGTGTGCTTCACCACCAGCCGCGGCAGCAGCCCCAGCTGCACGCATTGCCGCGCGATGGAAAAGGCGCCCGAGATCATTGCCTGACTGGCGATGATCGTGGCCAGCGTCGCCAGCACCACCATCGGCAGGCGCATCCAGTCCGGCGCCAGCAGGAAGAAGGGATTCTCCAGCGCCTCGGTGTTGTTCAGTACCAGCGCCCCCTGGCCCAGGTAGTTCAGGATCAGCGAGGGCAGCACGAAGTACAGCCAGGCCAGCCGGATCGGCCGCTTCCCGAAATGTCCCATATCGGCATAGAGCGCCTCCGCCCCCGTCACCGCCAGCACCACCGAGCCCAGCGCGATGAAGGCCGCCAGCCGGTAGGCGATGCAGAACTGGATGGCATGGTGCGGCGACAGCGCCTCCAGCACCCCCGGCTCGCGCAGGATCTCGACCAGCCCCAGCAGCCCGATCAGCCCGAACCACAGCACCATCACCGGGCCGAAGATCCGCCCCATGGCATGCGTGCCGCGGTACTGGACCAGGAACAGCCCGATCAGCACTGCCAGCGAGACCGGCACCACGATTTCCCCGAAGGTGGGCGAGATCACCTTCAGCCCCTCCACCGCCGAAAGCACGGAGATGGCCGGGGTGATGATCCCGTCGCCGAAGAACAGGCAGGCGCCCGCGATGCCGATCAGCGCCACGATGTGGCGCCCCCGCTCCGTGCCCACCGCCCGCTGCGCCAGCGCCATCAGCGCCAGGATGCCGCCCTCGCCCCGGTTGTCCGCCCGCAGCACGATCAACACGTACTTCACCGTCACGACGATGATGATCGACCAGACGATCAGGCTGAGGACCCCCAGGATCTCCCAGCGCTCCAGCCCATCGGAGGCGAAGTGCACGAGCGCGGCCCGCAGCGCGTAGAGCGGGCTTGTGCCGATATCGCCGAAAACGACGCCGAGCACCCCTACCACAAGGCCGACGCTCAGAGGGCGGGATTCACTGCTGGACGTGGTCGGTGTCACGATGTCCGGAATGTTCCAGTGGAGCCCCAAGGCATACGCTGGACGCGGAGACGCCCGCAAGGCCCGCCCCCCGGCGCCTCTCCGGACCGTGCGAGGCCGATCCCCCGCCCGCCGCTGAACTTCCTGTGCGCGCCGGCTTCCCGGGCGGTGGCGTCGCGCTTGTGTGTCCGGCCCCGGTGGAGGTGCCGCCTCCCCCGGCTCCCTCCGCTGGGGGAATGGTATTCCCCCAGACCCCGCCTTGAGCTGGTACCGGGTGGCGAGGTCGGCCTGCGGCCCGATCCCTGGGAGGAGGTGGATCGGCGGGGCCCCCGGAAAAGGAAAACAACCATGTCCGCGCTGGCGGCGCCCATGGTCGCCGGGGAGCTTGGCTCTCCGGCGCGATCCGGCGTCAGCGAGCGCCAGATCATCGGGTCCAGGGCCCGCAGGATCCTGGCGAAGTGGGGGTTCGGGGGCGAGGCGGAGCCCTGCCCCCGAAGCGCGCCGCCTCCCGGGCGATCAGTGTCCGCGCAGGATCTGCGACAGGAACGCGCGCAGGCGGTCGGTGCGGGGGTTGTTGAACATCTCCTCCGGCGTGCCGGATTCGACCACCTCGCCCCGGTCCATGAACACCACCCGGTCGGCCACGGTGCGGGCGAAGCCCATCTCGTGCGTCACGCAGATCATGGTCATGCCGCTTTCCGCCAGGCTGACCATGGTGTCCAGCACCTCCTTGATCATCTCCGGATCGAGCGCCGAGGTCGGCTCGTCGAACAGCATGATCTTGGGCTTCATGCACAGCGCCCGGGCGATCGCCACGCGCTGCTGCTGCCCGCCGGAAAGCTGGCCGGGGTACTTGTTCGCCTGGTCGGGGATCTTGACCTTGCGCAGGTACTCCATCGCCTCTTCCTCGGCCTGCGCCTTGGGCATCTTGCGTACCCAGATCGGCGCCAGGGTGCAGTTCTGCAGGATCGTCAGGTGCGGGAAGAGGTTGAAGCTCTGGAACACCATCCCGACCTCGCGCCGGATGGCATCCAGCGCGCGGATGTCGTCCGTCAGCTCCACCCCGTCCACCAGGATGCGGCCCTGCTGGTGCTGCTCCAGCCGGTTGATGCAGCGGATCATGGTGGACTTGCCCGAGCCCGAGGGCCCGCACACCACCACCCGCTCGCCGGTCGCGACCTGCAGGTTCACGTCGCGCAGCACATGCATCGTGCCGTACCACTTGTTGACGTTCTCCAGCAGGATCGCCGGCGCCGTCCCCGCCCGCACGGCGGAGGCGACATGCGATTCCGGGCTCAGCGTTGCGCTCATGGTGTCGTTCTCCGGAAAGGGCTCAGCGCCGGCGGTGCCGGTTCAGCTCGGCCTCGAGATTCTGGCTGTAGCGCGACATGGCGAAGCAGAAGCAGAAGTAGATGAGCGCCACCACGATGTAGACCTCGATGCCGAAGCCCTGCCAGGCAGGCTCCACGATCGCCGTCTTGGCCGCGGTCAGCAGGTCGAAGATGCCGATGATCAGCACCAGCGACGTGTCCTTGAAGAAGCCGATGAAGGTGTTCACCAGCGGCGGGATCACCAGCCGCAGCGCCTGCGGCAGCACGATCAGCCCGGTCTTCTTCCAGTAGCTCAGCCCCAGCGCGTCCGCCGCCTCGTACTGCCCCTTGCCCAGCGCCTGCAGCCCGCCGCGCACCACCTCCGCCAGATAGGCGGCGGCGAAGAGGATGATGGCGATCTGCGCGCGCAGCAGCTTGTCGATGTTCATCCCCTCGGGCAGGAACAGCGGAAACATCACGCTCGCCATGAACAGCAGCGAGATCAGCGGCACGCCGCGGATCAGCTCGACATAGACGATGCAGAGCAGCCGGATCGCCGGCATCGAGGAACGCCGTCCCAGCGCCACCAGGATCGACAGCGGAAAGGCCACCGCGATGCCGAAGGTGGACAGGATCAGCGTGATCGGCAGCCCGCCCCAGCGCTCCTGCGGCACATAGGTGAGGCCGGGCACGCCCCCCCACATCAGCAGCGCGATGACCGCCAGCGTCACCACCCACACCACCGCCAGCTCCCAGCGCCAGAAGCGCCGCATGGCGGAAACGATGTAGAGCCCGATGAACAGCAGGCAGACCAGCGCCGGCCGCCACTGCTCGTCATAGGGATAGGTGGCGAAGAGGATGAAGCGGTACTTCTCCGTGATCACCGCCCAGCAGGCGCCAGTGCCCTGCACCGCGCGGCAGGCCTGGGTCTGGTTGTCCGGCACCGACCAGACGGCGTTGACGAAGGCCCAGTCCACGAAGCCGATCGCCCAGCGCACGATCAGGTAGATCAGCGCCAGCGTGACCGCGGTGGACCACCAGGAGGAGAACAGGTTCGTCCGCAGCCAGGCCACCGGCCCCACCACCGTGGTGGGCGGCTGGCGCGGCACCGCCTCGGGCGATCCGGCGGCGGCGGTGTTGAGGGTGATGTCGCTCATGCTGCCGCTCCCTCTCTCAGCGTTCCACCAGCGCGATGCGCGTGTTGTACCAGTTCATGAACAGGCTGATGCTCAGGCTGATGGTCAGGTAGACCAGCATGATGATGGCGATGCCCTCGATCGCCTGCCCCGTCTGGTTCAGCACCGTGTTGGCGATGGACACGATGTCCTGGTAGCCGATGGCCACCGCCAGCGAGGAGTTCTTCGTCAGGTTCAGGTACTGGCTGGTCATCGGCGGGATGATCACCCGCAGCGCCTGCGGCAGGATGACCTGCCGCAGCATCGTCCCCGGCCGCAGCCCCAGCGCCTGCGCCGCCTCCCACTGCCCCTGCGGCACCGAGGTGATGCCCGCGCGCACGATCTCGGCGATGAAGGCCGAGGTGTACATCACCAGCCCCAGCAGCAGCGCGAAGTACTCCGGGCTCACCGTCAGCCCGCCCTGGAAGTTGAAGCCGCGCAGCGCCGGGATGTCCGGCGTGAAGGGCGCGCCCAGCACCGCCCAGATCAGGATGGGCAGGCCGAGGATCAGCGCCAGCCCCGCCGGCCAGACCCGCCGCGGCTGCCCGTCCTGCATCTGCTTGGCCCGCGCGGAACGCGCATAGAACCAGGTGGCGACCGCCCCCGCGACCAGGCCCAGCAGCGCCCAGTTGTGCGCGTCCGTCCACTCGATCCAGGGCAGCTTCAGCCCGCGGTTGCTCAGGAACACGCCTTCCACCGGGTGCAGCGACTGCCGCGGCACCGGCAGGCTCTGCATGATCGTGTACCAGAACAGCAGTTGCAGCAGCAGCGGCACGTCGCGCACCACCTCGACATAGACCGCCGCGATCTTGCCCAGCAGCCAGTTCCTCGACAGCCGCGCGATGCCCACCAGCGTGCCGAAGACCGTGGCCAGGATCACGCCCACCACCGCCACCTTCAGCGTGTTCAGCACGCCCACCGCCAGGGCGCGGAAATAGGTGCTGGTGGGCGAATACTCGATCAGGTGCTCGCCGATCGGCAGCCCCGCCTCCCGCCACAGGAAGCCGAAGCCCGTGGCGATGCGCCTCACCTCCAGGTTGCGCGCGGTGTTGCTGGCCAGCCACCAGACGACGGCCACCACCAGCCCCACGATCAGCACCTGCCAGACGATGGAGCGCACCCGCTCGTCCCGCCAGCTCAGGCGAAAGGCTTTCTTCGGGGGCGCCTTCATGTGGCGCGGGTCCGTCGAGCTTTGCGACATCGGGAAAGCCCCTTGCATCTGTCCGGCCTTCTGCGGGCCGCGTCCCGGAGGAAAGGGCCGCGGGCCAGGACCGGCCCGCGGCGTTCAGGTCAGGCTCAGCGCATCGGCGGCGCGTATTGCAGCCCGTCCTTGTTCCACAGCGCGTTCTTGCCGCGCGGCAGGCCGATCGGCTTCAGGTTGCGGTCGAACACCTCGCTATAGTTGCCCACAGCCTTGATGACCTTCACCGCCCAGTCGTTCGACACGCCCAGCATCTTGCCCAGGTCGCCGTTCTTGCCGACGAAGCGCTGGATGTCCGGGTTCGGGCTGCTGGCCATCGAATCCACGTTCTTGGAATCGATTCCCAGCTCCTCCGCCGTCACCAGCGCGAAATGCGTCCAGCGCACGAGGTCGGCGAAGCCCGGGTCGCCCTGCCGCACCGCCGGCGCCAGTGGCTCCTTGCTGATCAGCTCCGGCAGGATCACGTAGTCGTCCGGCTTCGGCTGGGTGGAACGGGTCGCCGCCAGCCCCGAGGCGTCCGTCGTATAGGCATCGCAGCGCCCGGCCACGAAGGCGCTCACCAGCTCCTCCAGCCGCTCGATCACCACCGGGGTGAACTTGACGTTGCTGGCCCGCGCCCAGTCGGTCAGGTTCTGCTCCGTGGTGGTGCCCGGCTGCACGCAGATCGTGGCGCCGTCCAGCTCCTTGGCGCTCTTCACGCCGGTGGACGTCTTCACCATGAAGCCCTGGCCGTCATAGAAGGTCGTGGCCGCGAAATCGAAGCCCAGGCTGGTGTCGCGCGACAGCGTCCAGGTCGTGTTGCGCGCCAGCATGTCCACCTCGCCCGACTGCAGTGCGGTGAAGCGGTTCTGCGCCGTGGTCGGCACGTAGCGCACCTTGCTCGCATCGCCGAAGATCGCCGCCGCCACTGCCTTGCAGTAGTCCACGTCGAAGCCGCGCCACACGCCCTGGCTGTCCGGCTGGGCGAAACCCGCCAGCCCGGTGTTCACCCCGCAGACGAGGCTGCCTCGGGACTTGATCGCATCCAGCGTCGCCCCGGACGGAGCGGCGGGTGCCTGCTGTGCCGCAGCCGGCGTCGCAAAGGCCCCGAGCGCCAGGGCGCCAAGGGATCCGAGCATGACGGCAAGCCGAAAAGGCCGCATTCCCTGAACTCTCCAAAAATGAATTCCACAGATCCCGCCCCGTTGCCCGGCACGGTGGGCCGCCATCCCGGGTTCCTACATTCCGGTCTGGCAGCCCTGCATAAATCGATACCCTTGAGTTTCGGGCGGCGCAAATCCCGCCTTCGCATCGGCCTCTGCCCGAATCCGCGCCATAAGAACGCAGTGCAGACAGCAAGGGCCGTGCCATGAACTGGAACAGGCCCGCCCGAACCCCAGCCCGTGGAAGGCCACCACCATGCGCATCATCCCGAAAACGGAAGTGGACCGGCTGCTTCCCTGGCCGGAACTGATCGCCGCGCTGGAGGAGGTCTTCCGCCTCGGCTGCGACGCCCCGCTGCGCCATCACCACCCCTTGCCGAACGGCCCGGATGCCACCGGATCGCTCCTGCTGATGCCCGCCTGGTGGGCAGACCGCTTCACGGGGGTCAAGATCGTGCATGTCATGCCGGCGAACGCCGCCGCCGGCCTGCCCGCCGTCCAGTCCTCCTACCTCCTCTCCGACGGCCGCACCGGCGAGGCCCTGGCCCTGCTCGACGGCGGCGCCCTGACCGACCGCCGCACGGCGGCCAGCAGCGTCCTCGCCGCCCGCTTCCTGGCCCGCCCCGGCAGCCGCCACCTGCTCGTCCTGGGCAGCGGCCGCGTCGCCGAGGCCCTGGCTGCCTGCTACGCCAGCGCCTTTCCGCTCGAACGCATCGCCATCTGGTCGCGCCGCCCCGAAAACGCCCAGGCCCTGGCCCGCCACCTGCGTGCCGAAGGCCTGCCCGCCGAATCGGTGGCCCGGCCGGACCCCGCCTCGGCCGACATCGTCGCCTGCGCCACCCTCTCGGCCACGCCGCTGGTCACCGGCGCCGCCATCCGCCCCGGCACCCATGTGGACCTCGTCGGCGCCTTCCGCCCCACCATGCGCGAGAGCGACGGCGCCCTCCTGGCCCGCGCCCGCCTCGTGGTGGACACCCGCCCCGGTGCCCTGGCCGAGGCCGGCGACGTGGTCCAGGCCATCGCCGAGGGCGCCATCACCGAGGCCGGCATCGCCGCCGACCTGGCCCAGCTCTGCCGGGGCGAAAGCCGGGGGCGCGAATCGCCGGACGAGGTCACCGTCTTCAAATCCGTCGGCTGGGCTGGCGAGGACCTCGCCGCCGCCGCCCTGGCCTACCAGCGCGCCGGCTGAACCGCGTCGCGCTTCATGGTCAACCGCGCCGGGGGAGAGGCTCTGCCTCTCGCCCCGGACCCCCTCTCCGCCAGGACACTGCGTGCCCTGGACCCGGGGAGTTGGCACCCCTGGTGGCCGTTGTTCTGCAGCCTGATCCCAGGGAACAGGTGGAGGCGTGGGGTTCCCGAGAAGAAGAAGACACCCTGTCCGCGCGGGTGGCGCCGGCAGTCCACCGGAGAGCCAGGCTCTCCGGCGCGATCCGGCATCAGCGAGAGCCAACGAAAATGGGTCCAGGGCCCGCAGGGTCCTGGCGGATAGGGGGGCGGGGGAAAGGCGGCGCCTTTCCCCCGGGACAGCGCAACGCCGGACGCAAAGCCGTCCCCCAGGGATCAGAGCAGGAAGGCCAGGGCCTCCTCGCAGCTCTGTTCCACCTTCAGCGCCAGCATCCCGTCCGCCCGGGTGCGGCCCAGGTTCACCGCCGCCAGCGGCTTGCCGGCCTTGGCCGCCGCCTGGACGAAGCGAAAACCGGAATAGACCATCAGCGAGGACCCCACGACCAGCATGGCATCGGCGCGTTCCAGCGCCCGATAGGCTTCCTCCACCCGTTCCCGCGGCACGTTCTCGCCGAAGAACACCACATCCGGCTTCAGCAGCCCGCCGCAGACCGGACAGTCCGGCACGACGAAGCGCCCGAAATCCCGCCCCTCCAGGTCGGCATCCCCATCCGGCGCGATCCCGGCGCCGAGCCCGGCCCAGTCCGGGTTGCGCCGCACCAGCTCCTCCTGCATCGCCTCGCGCGGCATCTCATGGCCGCAGCCCAGGCAGCGCACCACATCGAGCCGCCCGTGCAGGTCGATCACCCGCCGGCTGCCCGCCGCCTGGTGCAGCCGGTCGACGTTCTGGGTCAGCAGCAGCTCGCATCGTCCCCGCTCCTCCAGCCGCGCCAGCGCCGCATGCGCCCGGTTGGGCCGCACCTGCCGGAAGAAGCGCCAGCCGACCATGCCCCGCGCCCAGTAGCGGCGGCGCGTGGCCTCGCTGCCCAGGAAGGCCTGCAGGGTCACCGGCTGGGCACGTTTCCACTGCCCCTCCGCGTCACGGTAGTCGGGAATGCCCGACCCGGTGCTGCATCCGGCACCGGACAGCACGAAAAGGCGCGGGTGCCGCGCCACGAATTCCGCCAATCCGCCTGGATAGGCAGGGGCGATGGAAAGGGGAGCGTCCAGGGCAGGCGCTGGGGGAGGGGCCGGGGGCGGCGTCGCGACATCCGTCATGCCGGAGGGATATAGGAACGCCATCCCCCGATCGCCGCCCGTCCCTGCGCATGGCGGCCGCGGTTCCCGGCCATCGCTGCATCGCGCCTCGTGGCCGCCCGCCGGGAAAGGGGCACGGCGCCGGACGTCAGGGCAGGAGTGGCAACCGCCCCTGCCATATCCTCCGGGGCCTCACCCCACCGTTTCGGTCGCCGCGGGCCGCCGCTGCCGCTCGGACTCGGTCTTCAACTGCCCACAGGCGGCCAGGATGTCGCGCCCGCGCGGCCGGCGGATCGGGGCCGAATACCCCGCATCGCTGACGATCTGGGCGAAACGCCGCACCACCTCGGGCTTCGAGGTCCTGTAGGCGCTGCCCGGCCAGGAATTGAACGGGATCAGGTTCACCTTGGCCGGAATGCCGTGCAGCAGCCGCACCAGCTCCCGCGCCTCGGCCTCGCTGTCGTTCACCCCGTCCAGCATCACGTATTCGAAGGTGATCCGGCGGGCGTTGGAGGCGGAGGGATAGCGCCGGCAGGCGGCCATCAGCTCGGCGATCGGATACTTCCGGTTCAGCGGCACGATCTCGTCGCGCAGCTCGTCCGTCACCGCGTGCAGGCTGACGGCGAGGCCGACATTCAGCTCCCGCCCGCAGCGGTCCATCATCGGCACGACGCCGGAGGTGGACAGGGTGATCCGCCGCCGCGACAGGCCGATCCCCTCGTTGTCCATCACGATGGTCAGCGCCTTGGCGACATTCTCGTAGTTGTAGAGCGGCTCGCCCATCCCCATCACGACGATGTTGCTCAGGTGGCGCGGCGTGCCGTCCTTGGGGGAGGGCCACTCGCCATAGCTGTCGCGCGCCGCCATGAACTGGCCGACGATCTCGGCGGCGCCCAGGTTGCGCACCAGCTTCTGCGTGCCCGTGTGGCAGAACCGGCAGGACAGCGTGCAGCCGACCTGGGTGGAGATGCAGACGGCGCCGCGATCCTCCTGCCCGTCGGGGATATAGACCGTCTCCACCTGCTGCGCGTCGCGGAAGCGGAACAGCCACTTGCGCGTGCCATCCTTGGAAAGCTGCTCGGTGGCCACGTCCGGCCGCCCCACGGCGAACCGCTCCGCCAGCCGCTGCTGCATCGGCCGCGCGATGGTCGGCATCTGCGCGAAGTCACGCACGCCCTGGTGATAGATCCAGTGCCAGAGCTGCCGGGCGCGGAAGGGCTTCTCGCCCATCGCCACCATCTCCGCCTCCAGCTCCGCCCGCGACAGGCCGACGAGGTCGCGCCGCCCATCCGGCAGCGTGGCCGGGGGCGGGGCGAAGATCGCCGACTTGGCGAGGATGCGCGCGGCCTCGGCCTCGGTCAGCTCGGCGGGGTTCGCGGCATCGGGGCGGGTCCGGAGGGCGGCGTCGCTCATCGGCGGGGGGGACATTCCTTGGAGATCGCCTCATAGGCCGCGGAGAAGCCGCTGAGGGAGAAGGTATCGGTGGTGGCGCCCTTGCCCTGCGGCCCGGGCCCCTTGATCACGAGATCGCGGCCCGCCTTGAAGGCGGCCACGGCGGCGGAACCCTCCTGGGCGAAGGCATTGTTCTGCACCCCGTAGAAACGCAGCTCGTTGGAGCCGACCGCGCCGGTGATCTCGGCATCGCGGTTGTTCTCCCGGCGGAAGGCATAGCCCAGCGAGGCCGCCACCTGGTCGCGCCCCTGCGGCCGCTGCGTCACCGTCAGCATGACGTTCTGCCGGCTGCCGCCGCCCTCGCTCTTCGCCGCGCGGGTGAAGGCATAGCAGACCTTGCCGCCACTCTCCTGGTGGGTCGCGGCCGTCCAGCTGCCGAAGCTGCCGAGGCGCTGCGGACCGCCGGCGGCACGATTCTGCGCTGAGGCCTCCGGCACCTGGGCGAGGGAGACGAGCGCGAGGGCGAGAACAGGGAGCAATCGCTTCATGGCGGCGCAGATAAGGCCCCGGAGCCACCCGGTTCAACCGCGGAGATGACCGGATCAGCCATGTTCCGCAGCCGGGCCGGTCCGGACGGCGGCAAGGAACGGCGCCGCCTCCGCCTCCCGGCACGCTTCCCGCCCCGCATCCGGGTAGTGCCCAGCGGCCTCGCCCGCCCGCGCCGCGTGCCTCCCGGCGACGCTCCGCCCGGTCATCCCGCCCAGCCCGGCCGGCACTGCCCCCCAGCGGGCATCCCCGCTTGGCGCCCCGGCCACATCGCCTTATCAGCCCGGCCCATGCAGGATGCGCGCATGACCGGCCAGCCCCTACCCGAGCAGGACGAGCGCGACCGCCAGCTCGCCGCCCAGTACGACAGCTACCCCTATCCCGCCCGCAACCCGGCGGACGAGGCCAAGCGCCTGATCATCGGCAGCCCCTCCCACCTGCGGGAAGTGGACCACTGGATCTTCGGCGCCCGCCGCCCGGAGTCGCAGCCGCTGCGCGCGCTGATGGCCGGCGGCGGCTCGGGCGACGGCACCATCATGCTGGCCCAGCACCTCGCCCGCGCCGGCCGCCCGGGCGAGGTGGTCTGGCTCGACCGCTCCGCCGCCGCGCGCAAGGTGGCGCAGGCCCGGGCGGAAAGGCGTGGCCTCGGCAACATCCGCTTCACCGAGGGCTCGATCCTCGACCTGCCCGACCCCCAGCTCGGCCTCTTCGACTACATCGACTGCTGCGGCGTGCTGCACCACCTGCCCGACCCGCTGCAGGGCCTGCGCAACCTCGCCGCCTCGCTCGCCCCCGGCGGCGGCATCGGCCTCATGGTCTATGCCCCGCATGGCCGCACCGGCGTCTACATGCTCCAGGACGCGCTGCGCCTCCTCACCCCGCCCGAGGAAGCCCCGGCGACACGGCTGGAGATCGGCAAGCGCCTCTGGAAGCAGGCACCCGAGACCGCCTGGCTCCGCCGCAACCCCTGGATCACCGACCACACGGAGGGCGGCGACGCCGGCCTCTACGACCTGCTGCTGAACCCGCGCGACGTGGCCTATACCGTGCCGCAGCTCGCCGCCCTGATCGAAGCCGCCGGCCTGCGCCTGCGCTGCCTCGTGGAGCCCCTGCGCTACGACCCCGACCGCTACCTGCCCGACCCGCGCCTGCGCGAACGCGCCGCCCGGCTCGGCCCCATCGGCCGCGCCGCCCTGGCGGAGGCGGTGGCGGGCAACATGGGCATCCACATCGCCTACTGCACCCGCGACCCGGCGCCGGAGCCCGACTGGGACGATCCCGATTCGGTCCCCGTGCTGCGGGAGATGGACGGCGCCACCCTGGCCCGCGCCGTGGCCCCCCAGGGCGTGCTGCCGGTGAACTTCGACGGCGTGCGCATGAACCTCGCCCTGCCGCGCCTCGCCCCGGCGATCCTGGCCCGCGTGGACGGCCGGCGCAGCCTGGGCGAGATCGCCGAGGCCGTGGCGGCGGGCGGCGCCTCCCGCGAACAGGTGGCCCGTGACCTCGCCGCGCTGCGCGGGGTGATGGAGCCGCTGAACCGCCTCCTCCTCGCCGCGCCCCGCCCGGGTGGCGGGTGACGCATCCCGGGGCAGGGACCCCGCCGCCCCTCCGAGGCCCGGTGAGGCAACCCCGGTGACGGCCACCCCGTGAGGAGAGCCCCCGATCCGGACGGGCTGCCGCCCCCGCGCCCCAGGGCAGGGACCAGGGGAGGGGCCAAGGGGGAGACCAGGGACGGCATCCGGCAAGGCGCGGGCCGCCCCCCGCCGGCCATGCCATCCCCTCGGCGGGCACAACCCGGCCGCGGCGGCTGGCGCTGGCTGCGCCGCGGCCTGGTGCTCTCCATCTGGGCCGCGATCGGCGCGGCCCTGCTCCTCCTCGCCCTGGTCTGGGACCTGCCGGCGCCGGAAAAGGCCCTCTCCGCCACCCGCCGCCCCTCCCTGACGCTGGAGGCCATGGACGGCCGCGTGATCGCCACCCAGGGCGACCTCTATGGCGAGGCCCTGCGGCTGAAGGAGATGCCCGTCGCCATGCCGCAGGCGCTGATGGCCATCGAGGACCGCCGCTTCCTCAGCCATCCCGGCATCGACCCGGTGGGCCTGCTGCGCGCCGCCTGGGCCAACCTGCGCGCGGGGCATGTGGTGCAGGGCGGCTCCACCCTGACCCAGCAGCTCGCCAAGAACCTCTTCCTCAGCCCCGACCGCTCCTTCCGCCGCAAGGCGCAGGAGGTGCTGATGGCCCTCTGGCTGGAACGCCGCTTCACCAAGACCGAGCTGCTGGAGATCTACCTGAACCGCGTCTATCTGGGCTCCGGCGTCTATGGCGTGGACGCGGCGGCGCGGGCCTATTTCGGCATCTCCGCCCGCCGCCTGAACCTGTGGCAGGCGGCGATGCTGGCCGGGCTGCCCAAGGCCCCCTCCCGCCTCAACCCCCGCACCGATCCGGAGGCCGCGATCCGCCGCGCGAAGGACGTGCTGCGCGCCATGGCCGAGACCGGCGCCATCACCCCGGAACAGGCGGAGCGCGAGGCCACCCGCATCGCCCTGCCGCCGCGCCCGGGCCGCAACGCCGGCTGGTTCGCCGACTGGGTGCAGGACGAGCTGGGCCGCCGCTTCCCGGAAAGCGCCGACCTCGTCCTGCGCACCACCCTCGACGCCCGCATCCAGGCCGTGGCGGAAGCCCGCCTCAACGCCCTCTTCGCCGGCCCCGGCGCGGCGGCCGGGGTGGGCGACGGTGCCGTGCTGGTGCTGGATGCCCCCACCGGCGCCGTGCGCGCCATGGTCGGCGGCCGCGCCTACCGCACCAGCCAGTTCAACCGCGCCGTGGACGCGCGCCGCCAGCCGGGCTCCGCCTTCAAGCCCTTCGTCGTCCTGGCGGCGTTGGAAGTAGGCATGGACATCTCCACCACCGTCTCCGACGCGCCCCTGACCCTGGGCAACTGGTCCCCCGGCAACGGCCACTGGGCCAGCCGGGGCGAGATCACGCTGGAGGATATGCTGGTCCACAGCGTCAACACCGCGGCGGTCCGCACCCTGCTCCGCGCCGGCGGGCCGAAGCCGGCGATCGCGGTGGCGCAACGCCTGGGCCTCGCCGGCCCCTTCCCGCAGGACGCCACCCTGGCCCTTGGCACGGGGCAGGCATCCCTGCTGGAACTTGTGTCCGCCTACGCCGCTTTCGCCAATGGAGGGTTGCACGTGGAACCGTTCGGCCTCGCCGCCGCCCGCGGCGGCAACACCCTGCGCTCCCTGCCGCCGCCCGACCCGGCGCGCGTGATGACGGTGGACCAGGCCTATGCCATCCGCCGCGCGCTGGAGAGCGTCGTGGCGCGCGGTACCGCCCGCGCCGCCGCCGTCCCCGGCCGCCTGGTGGGCGGCAAGACCGGCACCACCCAGGATTCGCGCGACGCCTGGTTCATCGGCTTCTCCGGCCGCACCGTGATCGGGGTCTGGCTCGGCAACGACGACGCCACGCCGATGAACGACGTCCAGGGCGGCACCCTGCCGGCCCGCCTCTTCCATGAGATCCTCGAGGAGATCCCGCGATGAAGCCGGAGACGCCCCCCCCGGAGAACCTCCCCGGAGAGACCTCCGGCTCCCCCCCTCTGGCCGAGTTCTCCTTCCTGTTCAGCCCCGTGCGCCACGCGGCGAACAACCTCGCCATGGTCCTGCTGATGAACCTCGAATCGGCGGCGCGCGTCATCCCGCCCACCGAGCGCGGCAGCCGGCAGATCGCCCGCGCCCTGGAGGCGGCCGAGGAATACGACCGGCTGATGCGCAGCCTCCTGGCCCTGACCCGCAGCGAGCAGGAAGTGCCCCTCCGCGCCAGCGCCTACCTGCAGGACCTGCTGCCGCTGCTGGGCCTCGCCGCGGGCCGCAAGCTCACCCTGGAGGCCGAGGGGGAACCGGCCGAGCTCCGGGTCCGGCGCCCGGCCCTGGACGCCGCCCTGCTGGCGCTGATGCAGGACATGCCGGCGGGGAGCCCCCCCGTGCTGCGCCTGCGCGGCACCCGGCTCACGCCCGGCTTCCCGGTCGATGCGGCGCGGCAGGATGCGCTGCGGGCGGCCGGAGTGACGGTGGAAGGCAGCGTCCTCCAACTGCCCACGCGCGCGGGCTGACGGGACGGCCCGCGATTGACCCTCCGCCCCGCGAAGCGCCTCATCCCGGCCGCCTCATCGCGACAGGCCCGGACCGCCCCAGGGAGAACACCACCATGCCGCAGACCCGCTTCGTCGTGCTCGCCGAGTTCCGCCTGAAGCCAGAGGGCCGCGCCCGCTTCATCGAGCTCGCCCGCGCCGATGCCCGGGGCTCCGTCGCCGACGAGCCCGGCTGCCACCAGTTCGACCTCCTCCTCCCGGAGGAGGACGAGACCCTCGCCGTGCTGCACGAGGTCTATGACAGCCGCGCCGCCTTCGAGACGCATCTGACCATGCCGCACTACCTGCCCTTCCGCGACGGCGTGCCGGACCTCATCACCGGCAAGACCGTCCGCTTCTTCCGGCAGGACGCCGGCTGAACCCTTCCGGCGCGGCCCCCGGCGCCCCGCGTGGCACGTCCCCGGCGCAGGCGGGGAAAAAGCCGCCTTGACTTCGAGTGCGCTCGAAGTCGTAGCAACCGTGGCGTCAGGAAGGACAAGGCACAGCATGAAGATCGGCGACCTGTCCAGGCGCACCGGGCTGACGGCCCATACGCTGCGCTATTACGAGCGGATCGGGTTGCTGCCGCGGGCATCGCGGGATTCGTCGAAGCAGCGGGACTACGACGCCTCGATCCTGCCCTGGATCGACTTCGTCGGGCGCCTGCGGCGGACCGGCATGCCGGTCCGGGAGATGGTCCGGTATGCCACGCTGCGGTCGCAGGGCGTCGCGAGCGAGCCGGAACGGGAAGACCTCCTCCGGCGGCATCGCCAGCATGTCCGGCGGCAACTGGCCGAGCTTCAGGCGTGCCTGTCCGTCCTCGACAGCAAGATCGCCGGCTACGGCGGTCGTTCCAGGATGGAGAAAGCCGATGACGCCAAACCCCCCCGAGGCCATGAGCCGCTACGAACGGGGCCTGCGCGCCCTGGCTGACATCGACGGCCATGCCGGACAGGCCGTCATCGACTCGCTGGCCGGCATCGCGCCGGACTTCGCGCGCTACCTGCTCGAGTTCCCCTTCGGGGACATCTACTCCCGCCCCGGGCTCGATCTCCGGAGCCGCGAGGTCGCGACCGTCGCCGCGCTGACCGCCCTGGGAAACGCGGGGCCGCAGCTGCGGGTGCACATCCAGGCGGCGCTGAACGTGGGGCTGAGCCAGGACGAGATCGTCGAGATCATCATGCAGATGGCGGTCTATGCCGGCTTCCCCGCCGCCTTGAACGGACTGTCCGCGGCCCGGGAGGTCTTCGCGGCACGCGCCGGCTGACCTTCGCCGGGGCAGCGCCAACGGCCTTCCGGGCCTGGGGCGATGGCCCCCCATACCCCCGTGCGAGGATGCGGTCCGCCAGGCTGCGGCGGCCGCCACCTCGGGGGGGGGAGGCGATGTCCCGTGCCCGGGTGGGAGGATGCGGCCCGCGGAAGGGGGATGGCCAGCCGTCCCCCACCCCTCCGGCACATTCCCCGGCCTCCCCGGGCGAGGCGCCCGGCCCCCCGCGAAGCCCCGCTACAGCAGCGCCTCGATCCGCTTCTCCAGCTCGGCGGGCTTCGTCGTCGGCGCGAAGCGGTCCACCACCGTCCCCTCCCGGTCCACCAGGAACTTGGTGAAGTTCCACTTGATCGCCTCGGTGCCCAGCACGCCCTTCCGCGCGCCCTTGAGCCACTGGAACAGCGGATGCGCCCCCGGCCCGTTCACCTCCACCTTGGCGAAGACCGGAAAGGTGACGTCATAGGTGGTGGAGCAGAACGTCGCGATCTCCGCCTCGCCGCCCGGTTCCTGGCCGCCGAACTGGTTGCAGGGAAAGCCCAGCACCGCGAAGCCCCGCCCCGAATAGGCCCGGTACAATGCCTCCAGCCCCGCATACTGCGGGGTGAAGCCGCATTTGCTCGCGGTGTTCACGATCAGCAGCACCTGCCCCGCATAATCCGCCAGGGGAACCTCCTCCCCCCGCAGCGTCCTGGCGGAAAACCCGTTGATCCCGGCCATGCCATCCCTCCTGCCTCGCATCGCCGCGCAAGGTAGGGCTTCCGCCCGTCCTGCCCAGAGGGAACCACGCAGAGGGAACCACCCAGGGGAACTCCCCAGGGGAACTCCCCAGGGAAACCTTTCAGCGGAAACGCTCCGAAGGGGACAGCCGGTGAAACTCCCGGAAGCACCGGCCGGGGCAGGGGGGCTGCCTGCGAGGAACCCACCGGAGGACGATCCGGGCGAGGCCTGATCCATGGACTGGCCCCGGGGAAACAACCGGCCGGAATGCCGCGCCCCCCATCACCCCGGCGGAGGCAGGGCCGCCTTCATCGCATCCGCCAGCCGCCGGTTGAGCTGCGCCACCGACCGGCGCTCCTGCGCGCTCCAGTTCGCGAGGAGCCGGCCGAGGAGCCGCCGCCGCGCCCCGGTGATCGCGGCGATGAGCCGTTCCCCCGCCTCCGTGATGTGCGCCTCGCGGACCCGCTGGTCGCCGGCGGCCGCCTGCCGGGCCACGAGGCCGAGCCGTTCCAGCCTGGCGACCTGCCGGCTGATCGTCGAATGGTCGCGGCCCGCCTGCCCGGCCAGCTCGACGATGCCGACCGACCCGGCCCGCGCGATCCGCACCAGCAGGGGAAACAGCGCCCGGTCGAGCGTGACCCCTGCCTCCCGCAACAGCACCTCGTCCTGGCGCGGGCTGTTCAGGGCGCCCACCAGATCGATCAGCGCCCCTGCGAGCAGATCGAGATCATGTGTATCATGCACGGTTTACGGCCATCCGGAAGCAACGTAGAACTCCGTGCATGATACACGAGAATCCCGTGGGCGCACCAGCAACCCCGAAAATCCTGCTGATCATGGGCAGCACGCGGGCCAGCCGGCTCTGCCCCACGATCGCCCGCTGGGTTGCCGGCATCGCCGAAGCCTCCGCCGGCCTCGGTTGCGAGCTGGTGGACCTCACCGACTGGCCCCTGCCCATGGACGACGAACCCGGCATCCCCGCCCTCGGCGCCTACCTCCAGCCGCACACGCGGGCCTGGAGCGCGAAGATCGCCGGCGCCGATGCCTTCGTCTTCGTCACGCCGCAGTACAACTGGGGCTACCCCGCCCCGCTCAAGAACGCCATCGACCACCTTCACGCCGAATGGCGCGGCAAGCCCCTGGTGATCGTCAGCTATGGCGGCCATGGCGGCGGCAAATGCGCCGCCCAGCTCCGGCAGGTCGCGGAAGGGCTGAAGATGCGCGTGGTCCCGGCGATGCCCGGCATCACCCTGCCCGAATCGGTGATCCGGGGTGCCCCGATCGACCCGGAAGCCGATCTCGGCGGCCAGGCCGCCCCCATCCGGCAGGCCTTCGCCGAACTGGCCGCCGCCCTTGCCGAAACCGGGACTCCCCCGTCTCCCTAGGCCCCGGCTCCGCTCCCCGAAGGGCTCACCGGACCGGGGCAGGCGGAGCCTCCCCCAGGGCCGGCCACGAAGCGCGGCGCCAAACTCCAGGCAGCAACCGCCGCCTCACTTCCCGGCGTTCAGCCCCAGCCCGCGCACCAGCACGATCCGCGTGCGCTCTCCGCTGATGCCGAAATCGTCGTCGTTCACCAGCAGCAGCGTGTCGTCGGGCAGCACCGCCATCCCCTCCAGCTTCACCGGCAGGTCCTTGTGGTCGGCGGTATCCAGCACCAGCCGCTTGCGCAGCGGCGTGACGCCCGTTCCGGA
This sequence comes from Roseomonas sp. TAS13, assembly GCF_001950415.1. NCBI lineage: Bacteria > Pseudomonadati > Pseudomonadota > Alphaproteobacteria > Acetobacterales > Roseomonadaceae > Roseomonas > Roseomonas sp. TAS13. The sequence continues at coordinate 2,700 of NZ_BDLP01000022.1, read as the reverse complement.
CAGGTCGTTGCCCTGCTCCAGCGTCGGCCGCGTCTGCGGGTCGTCCCACTTGCTGCCGGCGATATCGGTGGCGCCGTCGTTCAGCTTCACCTCGAACAGCTTCGTCGTGCCGTCCGTCCGCTCCAGCACCAGCAGCCGGTCCGGCCCCAGCCAGGTCATCTCGCTGATCCGCGGCGCCGACTGGTTCTCCGAAGGGTCCAGCCGGAAGGAACGCGGGTCCTCCAGCTGGTACACCCACTCGCCCGTCACCTTCCCCGTCGCCGGGTCGAAGCGCAGCAGCCGCGTGTTCTTCGCCTTGCGGAAGGCCGCCGCATCCGGGTTGGCCAGCGGGTTCTGCACCATGGCGTACAGCGCGCTGCCATCCGGCGTGCCGGTCAGGCTCTCGATCCCCCGGTTGGACTGCCGCTTCGCCAGGATCGCCGGCAGCGTGTCCACCACCTCGTACCGCGCCCCCGCCAGCTCCCCCTTGGTCCCGCCCGCCGGGACATAGCGCCGCAGCACCCGCCCATCCGCGCCGATATGCACGATGGAGGGCGCATTCTCCTCGCCGATCCAGAAGCTCCCGTCCGGCGCCTGGAACAGCCCCTCCGCATCCAGCGCGGAGGGGTTGAAATCCAGCTTCTTCCCCTCGGCATCGATCGGCGTCTCGGTGCGGCCGGGCAGGGGGTTCGTCAGCCCCGTGACCGGCTGCCCGTCCTGCCCCTTGATCGCGATCGCCTCGAAGACCCGGAAGCGCTTCGCCGCCGGGTCCAGCATCACCCCGTAGATCGTCGGGCTGTAGGACGGCACCGGATAGACCCGCCCCTTCTCGTCCGGCGCGCAGAGCTTCCCGATCGCCAGCCCGGTGATCTTCACCCCTTCCGCGCAGGTGAAGTTCGGTCCCCGGTCGGACATCGTATAGACGATGTCCGCCGCATCCCCCGGCCGGCGATAGGCGGCGGAACCGATCCCCACCGTCAGCTCCAGCGTCTTGCCGCCCGGAAAGCGCACAGTCCCGAGCTTCATGCCCGGATCATGGTCGTCCAGGATGGTGATCTGCGGCTCCGCGGCACGCGCCGCGTTCAGGAACGGAAAGCCGCCCGCCAGGCAGGGCAGGGCCAGGCAGGTGGCGGCAAGCAGAAGGCGGCGCATCCGAACTCCGGATTCTGTGATCTCAGGCGCCGGCGGATGTAACCGCTCCCCGCACCCCCGCGTATGACGCTCCCGTGACGTTTCCATTCCGCCGCCCACCTGCCGGAACCGCATGGACGTTTCATGCAGATTTCGTAATGATGCACCGGCACCGCCCCGCCGAATCAGGCGGCTGCGAACAAGGCCGGACCCGCCGGCCCCGTCCAGGACAGAAAGACAGAACCGCGCATGTCATCCCAAGACCTCTCGCGCCGCGCCGCGCTCGGCCGCGCCCTTGAACGCGCCCTGGGCCTCGCCGCCCTGGCCACCCCCTTCGCAGCCCCCCTGGCCACCCCGCGCCTCGCCCACGCCCAGTCCGCGTCATCCCAGCCCAACTGGCCGACCCGCCCCGTCACCCTGATGGTCGGCTTCCCGCCCGGCGGCCAGACCGACTTCGCCGCCCGCATCGTCCAGCCCGGCATCGGCAAGGCCCTCGGCCAGACCCTGGTGATCGAGAACCGCGGCGGCGCCGGCGGCAACCTCGCCACCGAGGTGGTCATGCGCGCCAAGCCCGACGGCTACACCCTGATGGCCTCCAACTCCTCCCCCATGGCCATCAACCCCCACACCTTCCCCAACATGACCGTCAACCCGCTGGAGATGGTGAACATCGGCCTCGCCCTCCGCTCGGCCATGGTCCTCTGCGTCCACCCCTCCGTCCCCGCCCGCAACATCCAGGAATTCGTGGCCTGGGTGAAAGCCCAGAAGGACATCCCCGACTACGGCATCGCCTCCGCCGGCAGCCTTTCCCACTGCACCTCGGAACTCTTCCGCGCCCGCGCCGGCCTGCCCGCCATGCAGAGCATCCCCTACCGTGGCTCCGGCCCCGCCATTCAGGACTTCATCGCCGGCCGCTTCCCCATGATGTTCGACGCCGCCTCCGTGGTCGCGCCCTTCGTCAAGGCCAACCAGATCCGCGCCATCATGGTCACCAGCGAAAACCGCGTCCCCGCCTTCCCCGACGCCGCGACGGCGAAGGAGCAGGGCCTCGACGACTTCATCGTCAGCTCCTGGATCGGCATCTCCGGCCCCCGTGGCACCCCGCCCGAGGTCGTGGCCAGGGTCAACGCCGCCCTCAACGAGGCCCTCTCCGACCCCACCGTGCGCGACCGCATCACCAGCCAGGGCGACGAACCCGGCGGCGGCACGCCCGAGAGCTTCGACAAGCTCGTCCGCAGCGACCACGCCCGCTGGGGCCAAGTGGTCAAGGCCAACAACATCACCAGCGCCGGCTGACCGCCTCCACCGCCGCCCGGTCCCACCCGGGCGGCGGCCCCATCGCCGGGGCCAGGGCAGGGGGCCAGGGCAGGAGGCCAGGACAGGAGATCGGGGCCGAAAGCCGGGGCAGGAACCCCTACCGCCCCGCCACCCGCAGCGGCACCGCCTCCCGCACCCCACAACCCGTCGCCACCGGCACCACCGCCTCCCGCGGCACCGCCCCGGCACCCCGCACCCCCGCGAAACTGTTCAGCACCAGCGCCGCGATCACCAGCGCCACGCCCGCCAGCTCCGTCCCCACCGGCACGCGCC